>JAUYLJ010000013.1 GCA_030699685.1 bacterium
CTTGTCGACGATTTCCAGTCGGAACGTCTCCGAAAGACTGGCGGTGCTTTCAAAACGGATTTTCACCCGATCCAAATCCGCATTTCTTTGGTCAACCATGGAGTCGGCCAGAAAGCGCAAGTTCTCTATTCGTTCTTCAGAGCTTTCGGCATTGCGATAATTCTCCACAATCCCCTGTCTCAGCTGAGAATGGTCAATTCCCGTCACCGGTAAGACCAGCAGTGCGATTGAAGAAGCAGTGATGAATAGTGATATCATACGCTACAAACTTATCTCGTCTTCGCTTGGATCGACATTCTCAAGTTCACCCCACATTTCGTCCAACTCATTCTGCGCGATATCGGCCTTGACAAGCAGCTCATCAATTTCATCAGTGGTAAACTGACCCGGCGCTCCTTGAGTGGCGTCAGGAAGATTAGAATCAGAATTGACCGCTGTTGACTCGATGCCGGAATTCACGGCATCTTGCGTGGCCACCGGAGTTGTTTTTGTATCGCTGCCATCCAAACTCCAAAACAGAAGCAGCCCAGCCGCTACAAGCACAGTCACAATGATGAGAATTCCTTTTTTCATATGGCTATCCTTGCGACAAGTATATCAAATGATTTCATAAACGAAAAACAGCTCTCTTCGATCCAGAGAAGCTGTTTTTCATTCGGGTTATGATCCGCAGGTACAGGGATCATTTCCGCAATCGGGGCATGGAGCAATCATGGTACTACCGCTTAAAAATACGTTTCTGATTTAAGCATACTTAATTTGCGGAACTCTGTGAATAGTTTGTTTTCAATGCTAATATTAGGCAATTTATGAATACCCTCAGCAAAGGGATCGCGATTTTGTTTAATAAAATAAGGGGTTTTCATTGCTTTTTGGTTGTTTTCAGCTATAATTACTGCAGATTGTGCATAACTTTAAGCACAAAGATAATTTATAACCAAGGAGAATTATGGCCAAAACCATGACCAAGTCTCAGCTCTACGCGATGCTAGCAGAGAAATCAGGCCGTTCGAAAAAAGAGGTGGCTGATTTCATGGACCTGCTGGCGTCCACAGCGTATGGGGAAACGAAAGCGAACGGAGAGTTTACCTTGCCTGGCTTAGGGAAGCTGGTGAAGAAGCATCGTTCCGCCCGCCAAGGACGCAATCCTGCCACTGGCGAGACGATCCAGATTCCTGCTAAAACAGTGTTGAAGTTCCGGGTTTCAAAAGCCGCCAAGGACGAAATCCTGTAATTGTTTCAGTAGTATACAAAGACCCGCCTACCCTTGCCTCAGGTAAAGGTAGGCGGGTTCTTTGTTTGGGCTAAAAAACGTAGGAATTCTAGATCGGAGGAAAGAAACGACCTGTATCGATTTTGACTCCGGTGCGGATATTTTCCGGGAAGGCCAAGAATTCATGGTAAATCACCGCTCCATCTTCGCGCAATATCCTGACTATCGCCTGGTCTCCCGACCGTACTGCTACTACCCACTCGTCTCTATCATTGTAGTTGAAATCACCGCCCGCAACGCTGACGCCACCGCGAAAGTCTGGATGGAAGACAAAATACCCGGGATGTTTCAAGCCAGTGCTGCCGTCTTCGCGTCGACCGAACATGCGGACGTGCGGACCGCCCCGGGTTTCCGGCCCGGATAGTATTTCATACTGCCCGTCTCCGTTCCAGTCCAAGGTTCCGAAACTCACTCCGCCACGGAAGGCCGGATGGTACGCGAAGAAGCCGAGAATTCTTTCCTGAAAACGCCCGTCAATAATATTGAACATCCGAACATGGGGACCGCCGCTGTCGACGGAAGGCACGGTTAACAACTCGTCCCTTCCCATGCCGTCAATGTTCGCCACCACCACGCTCACTCCCCCGCGAAGCTGGGGACTGTAGGCAAAGAAGTTTTCGATAATTGGGACATAGCTTCCGTTGCGATAACCGAAGGTCCTGATATTGGGCCCTCCGTTTGACGCGGGGGCGGTAACAATTTCGGCTCCGGCCCGGCCATCGAGCTCACCGGCCGCGACATTTACTCCTCCTAGGAAGTTTGGATCGTAGGCAAAGAACTGGTTGACTAAGTCTCCTCGGAACGTAAACACTTTGACCAGCGGCGCCCGGCCAGATCCCGGACCAACAACAATTTCATCGATTCCGTCACCGCCCAAGTCGGCTACGGCGATGTTAACTCCACCCCGAAACTCTTCTTCATAAACGAAAAACTGCGAAATCAGCTCACCCGTCTTGTCCAAAACTCTGACCTGCGGACCACCGCCAGCGTTCGCGGCCGCCACCACGTAGGTTTCCTGGAAAAGTAGCGGCTCTCCCCCGGCTTCGCATAGTTGTTCTTCCCCAGGTTTGAATTCGTCAGTGCCGCAACTATTTTGATCCATGCATTCGCGCGTTTGCTCGCCATCGGCGCAAACTGACCACTCCTCGCAAATCCAGTCTTCATTACACTCTTCAGGATCCTCCGAGCACGATCTGGCAAGCGGCGGCCGATTAACCACCGTGCCGCAATCGTTGAGATCCTCGCACTGGCGGTTTTGCGTGCCGTCAGAACAGCCGGCCCATTCCGAGCACGACCAGCTTTCTATACAACCTGTTGTGTGATTGGCAATATTCGATAATGATGATACGTTCCCCGATTCATCGGTAGCTTTCAAAGCAAAGTAGTAGCGGGTTTTTGGAACCAAATTCGACACGACAAAAGTTTCTTGCAGGCCGGCTAATTTTGGAGACGGTTCGTTGGTTATTTGTTGGGCGCCGCTCCAGTTGCTTTCGCTGATCGGCGAAGTGGAATATCTGATGTCATACTGCGTAGCTTGGCCAATCTGTCCATCGTCGCCCGGGGCTGTCCATGTTAGCGTCACGGAGTTTGAATCATCGAGAGCTAAAACAGAAGGAGCCAACAATACAACGCTTGGAACTAACACGCTACTACTAGCAAAGAGAACAAGCACGATCGTCATGGCGATAGAAGCGCCGCCGAGAATTCCTGAATACAACACAATACGAGAGCTGAGAGTATCGATTCGTTCTTGAGTTTGAGTGGTTGTATTGTTCATTTTACGCGAATTTTTCATCGGCCTGAATATCGTTACAAAGTAAATATATGATTATCCGTACCACGATTTTAGCATTTTCTTGGATTTTTCTACACGTGTCTTAATCCGCATCCAGGTTGTCGACAGCATTCGGAGCACTGGAGTCACAAGCCCGGTTCTCGTCTGGGCGACCGGTATCGCTTCCGCACTCATTTGTATCTACACACTCTCTTGTCTGGAGGCTACCCACGCATACGGTCCAGTTGGCGCAGACCCAGTTTGAAGAACAACCGCTAATACCATCTTCCACCGTGATTCTGATCGCCTCTTCATCCAAACCGCCATTATTGTCCAGGGCCTGAAACACAATACCATCATACACACCCGACTGATCAGTATCGGGTTGCCAGCTGAATGTGCCAGTCCTGTCTCCATTGTCGACGAAGGCGGCTCCTTCCGGAAGATTGGCCGCGTCCAAAGTCACCGTATCATCAGCATCCTCATCCAAAGCAATGACCGTGAATTCCAATTCGTCATTTTCATTAATCTCCTTGTCCGCGATAGAGACAATCGAGGGCAAACGGTTTGTGTTACTCACCGTAATCGTGAACAATTCATAGTCGGAGGTAAATCCGTCGGAGACGCTGATACTAATAAACTGATGCTCTCCGGCTTGCTGATAATCCGGAGTCCAGCTGAACGTGGCGGTTTTATTTCCGTGATCAGTAAATGACGCGCCAGCAGGTTTGTTAAACATACTGAAGGAAAGAGAGGCGCTGTCAGAGTCGTCGCCTGTCACCAGAAATGTCAATTCTTCAGATTCAGAAACGGATTGGTTGCCAATGGTTGATAGCACAGGCCTGTAACTAAACTGGATTGAGCTCGAATATGGAGAATAATCAGACTCTAACCCGCTTCCCTCTTCAACCGCGGTCACCCGGTACTGGTATGTTCCCGTAGTGGGCTGATCCTGAAACTCGACCGTCGCCATTTCGCCTGAATCAACCGACCCAACCAGACCTTCCTCTCCACCCACAAGTTTTCGGTAAACGTTGTAAGAGCCAACATCTTCTTCCGTGTTTTCCGTGATAGTAATATTCATAAAATCCGCCGAACCCCGGCTGACTGCAGGCTGACTTGGAGCGACCGGCAGGAGCTGATCAAGCGCCGCCACCATTTGCGACGTCGACAAACCGTTTTTGCCCACTAGATAAATCGGCGCCATGTCGATATTCACGCTGAATGTCGACCCGCTGCCGACATTGATGAGATTCCCCTCCATGTCGAATACGTCAATATCGCCGGTGTTAATGGGGATATCTTGCAGCGCCGCCCCGGTAAATTCCTGATCATAATTAAATACCGTTACCACCGGCCGGGTTTCCCCCGGGTTATCCAAATCGGGTGCCTCAAAAATAAAAGCACGGCTGTATGTTTCGAGCACGCCATTCGTCTGCAGCTCAGTCTTTTCAATACGCCGGACAAAGGTACCACCTTCAAGTAAACGGGACATCTGCGGGTACGCTACCGCGAGAACGTTTGGAGTATTATCGTAAGAGAAAAAATGATAGCCGGCAGTCGCATTTATTTGGGTTGAAAACATACCAAACTGAAAACCCTTTTCAAAATCATAGGATAGAAGATATAAGTTCACTCGGATCGCGTCAGCAGCCAACTTACGGGCCAACGGGATCGAACCGCTCATGTGGGGCCAATGCTGAATTTGCGCGTTATCTCCCCAGCCTGGGACTCCATACACAACTGGCGTATCCGGGTAAAGCATAGGTTGATTGATGCCAAATTCTGAGTTCCAGAGAGGTTTAGTGTTGACTCCTCCAGGTGCGGCGTTTTCTAGTTGTCCCAGAAACGTTTCAAATCCGTCGTCCATGTCAACTCGCTGCGTTCCGGAACCGTCTTCGGGTATTTGTCGAAATCCATATTGATACCGGTCATAATGATGCGGCGCGATACCGTCAAAAAGGCTGTAGCCGGTGCCATGGGTTCCGTCGTCATAGTTCAGCACCTCATCCAGCCATACATTGCCCCGGCTGGGACCGAATACTCTGTTGGTCACGGTTTCAGAATTCGCCAGCACCGCTTCTTTTGCCCGCCAAAGGTATTCATAATACGTTTCAGCCTCCAATGTGTTCGGTTCGTTCAGCACTTCGTATTCGTTAATATCATCGCCGTAATGCGCGGCCGCAGTCGCCACAAAATCCTGCCAGCCCTGATTCGGGCCGCTCGTGCCAGGCAATACGGGCATGGAGAAAATATGTCTTTGCGCCAATGCGGCAATATAATCATCAAAAAACGGGTCTTCATCCACGCCTTGTTCTATATTGTCTCGGCCGATCAAAGCAAACTCCCTGGAATACTTCACGCCCAAGTCGCGGGCCAGATCAAGATATTCGCCGGGAGGTCTCGTCGCTTCTATGCCGTGATGATCGTACGCCTCGTTGTTGAAATGCAGTCCCAGCCAAATGTGATTGGCAAAAAACGAATCCGGCAGATCTTGGTCGGCATAAGGAGATCGTTCCACCAATCCGAGAATCAAATGCTCGGCATCGTACATTTCGGTCTCGTCGCTGTTCCATAGCTCATATCGCACGGCATAAAGCCCTTTGGTTTTCGCCGGGTCAGATGCACTCAGTATAGCCGACATGTTTTGCGTCACGATTTGGTAATTGTCGGCGTCATGCGAAACGCTAATTGTGCCGCTATCCAGCGCCGAACCGATGTCGTAATAGTCACCTGAGGTGTCATAGAGCCACCATTTCAGCTTTGCTCCGGCCGGCAAAGCGGCCTCTTCTCGAATCTGCACGTTGGCGTACACCGTCTCAGCGTCATCGGTAAAATAAAAGTTCCCGGTTTTCGGCTCCTGACCCAGGGAATCAGTGCTGGTATAGGCAAATAGCTCCTGCTGGCTCGTGGGGTATGAGTAGCTTGTGGGGGTTGGATTGGACTGATTCTCCGCGTATTCAAACTGCGCCGCGTCAATCAGGACCACCCCCATCCCATAGCATTCCGGACGTTCTGTATTACTCACGGCAGTTTCAACACGATAGAGCTCACCAACCTGCAAAGGACTGTCCGAGCGGTTGGAAATAGTCATTCTTTTCCAGCCCTCGGCCGGCGTTACGGTGATATGCCTAGTATCGGCCACATCGCCCCAGTCCTCTTCGTATATGCGCAAACGTATGTTCACAGTCGTGTTGGTGCACGTGTCATTGCCGTCAACCACTCCTCCCATGGAAAGAGCCTTGACATACATCGAGAAAATATATCTTCCTTCCACCGGCACGGGGAATGACTGGAAAATCATATACCCTCCGTCGGCATTGGTGTTATCAATTTTCAGGCTCCGATCGCCATGAACCGAGTCTTCGGAAGTAATCACCGGAGGTATAAAACCTCTGGCCGGATCGGAAGAAAAAATATCCCCACTGCCAGGATTGTAAAAATCATAGTGCAGCCGTTTGGACACGCTCATACCATCAAATGCACCTTCAACGCCTACCTCGAAGCTTGAGTCCTCCGGGAGCAAATTCTTGGTCTGGTATTGACCGCAAATTTCGCCTTCGCCCATATTGCCGCGGTAAGTACAATGATTCCGATACGAGTCAATACTCCCGTAGGGGTATGTCAGCCCAAGAACCTGGGGTTCAGGCTGTGGTTTTTCGGTAAAAAAACCAGGAAAGTGGAACCACTGCCACGTAAACGCGATAATACCAATGGCGCCTAATACAAAAATCGCCGATTCCCCTATTCGAAAAAGGCGTTGGGAGAAAAGCTCATAGTTCCGTGCCGAAACTTTCGAGCCCCTCTTTCTATTTAAGCGACCTGTGTTCTTTTTTACACCTCGCACAATATTATTATACTACATTCTCTTAAGAATGTCGAATACTTCGTTAGCGCGCATAGCGGCCAATTAATTCCGCTGAGGCTATCATGTTTTGTTTAACAAGATCTAAAAAATTTTGCCTGCCTACTCCTTCGAGAGTTTCGGCTTTCAGAGCGTACACGGTAAACACATATCGATGCTCACCCTGTGGAGGACATGGACCGCCGTATGGTTTTTTTCCAAAATCATTTTCTATTTCTTTCGCTCCGGTGGGACAACCCGCATTTTCAGGAATCTCGGTTGTAGAAAGTGGGATATCAATGAGCAGCCAGTGAATAAATCCCCCGCCAGGAGCGTCGGGGTCTAAGCAACTGACAGCAAAACTCCGGGTGCCGGAAGGGATTTCCGACCAGGCGAGATGGGGCGAGCGGTCACTACCGTCACAGGTATATTGCGGTGGGATTGATTGATTCGTCCTAAAACTGTTGCTAGTAAGCTTCATTATTACTGTATTCAACGTAAGCTTTAATCAAATTCGTTCAAAGAGTGATTCCACGTGCAATATTCGCATGATGAATGCCGCTTGGGAATCGGGCCGGACAGTAGATCAACGGCACGCTCAAAGAGTTTCTTCGCCCGACGCACGTCAGTCCCAACTTTCACCACTTTAGTCTCAAACTCCAGACTACCATTTTCCCGAACCTCTCTGGGATAATAATACAGCAGATACGCGTGGTCGGTAGTAGCATAACCATTCTCATTTATAAGAAGCGTGTAGGCGTCGAGCTGGCTTTGGTAATACCGTTCCGAGTCTCCCGGCCGAGGAGCGCTCCCCCGGGTCTTATAGTCGAGCGGAATGTATACATCGCCATCAAGCAGGCAATCGTCCAGCGCGCCAAATAGCTTCGCTTGGCGCTTTGTATCAACATACTCTATTCCGGTACGCCAGTTCCTCCAGCGGTTCATGAGACTTAAGTCAGGCATCAGACGGCCCCGCACCTGACCCGCAAGCTCCGGCGGCAGTTCATCCTTCACCCTGTATACATCCATATAGTCTTTAATCACCAAATCCATCCCTCCAGGAAGCGATGGGAAAATCCCTCTCGGACGATGTATCTTTTCTTTATGATGCAGCCAAAAACAGCGAGGGCACTCGTTGAATAAATTTAATCCCGTGCTCGGTGAAAGCCGTATCAGGCCATTCTGTCTCACCGGAGCTGGTGTTTTGGCGAACATATTAGTTTGGGGCATATTGGCTGAAATAATTTTGGTACTCTTCCGGGCGCACTGCCTGTCGTGACTCAAAATTCCCTACCCTCGTGCGTACCAGTCCCACAAGATGCCCCCCGGTACCAAGCTTTTGGCCCAAATCGCGGGCGAAAGCGCGGACATAAAATCCCGAGCTGGTTACTAAGCGCACTTTTACGAAGGGCCAGGAATATTCACGTAACTCTACCTGGTAGAGTTTCACCGTTCGGGGTTGCATTTCTACGGATTGACCGCGCCGGATTCGGCGGTGTGCGGGCTGGCCGTTGATTTTTATCGCGCTGTACACAGGGGGAACCTGTTGTATTTCTCCCAGAAACGCGCGAACAGCCTCGCCTACTTCCTTTTCTGATGGCTTCCCGCGAACAATACTCTTGGTCTTTTCCCCCTCACTGTCATCAGTAGAACTATTTTCACCAAGCTTGATAGTGGCGGCATACTCCTTCTCTTTTGTTACCAACGTAGAGAGGCGCTTCGTTCCCTCCCGGCCAAGCCCAACGACTAAGACCCCTTCTGCCATCGGATCAAGCGTGCCAGCGTGGCCGATTTTGCGAATTCCGGTAATTTTTCTCAATCGGTTGATGACGTCATGAGAAGTCGGTCCCGAAGACTTGTATACACCTATTATCCGTTCCATACAGTAACAAGATTAACTCTTTTTTCTATTTTTAGTATACCATTCGTATAGACGCTGACAAATCGTATGATAAAAAAAGCACCTGCTTCCAGGTGCTCAAGCGCCAATCCGAACTATGTCCTTCCCCCGACGGCGCGAACCACCACGCAACCATGAGGACGTCCGAACAGCACGCCATCCTTCCATTTGATAGTCGTCTGATCCTCCGTCACATGAAGGATCTCGCCTTCCACCCACTCGCCACATTGGAGTAGCATACCCACGCGTCCTCTATACGGAATCGGTTGACCGTCTCGATCCTTGTGCGTAGAGTACTTGACCTTTTTCGGCATAGATCACCTCCTTTCAGGCCGCTGAGTCAGAAATGGTGACAACCACAAAACATTCTATATCTGTTGGCTGAAAGAATCAAGGGGTTATTTCCGGATTTTTTTCTGAGACACGGCCGGCAGCTTCATCAAATGCATATAGAGAAGCGCGGCAGATAGGGTCAGCGGCAAAGCAAGCAATAAACCGATAAGCAACCGGTTGCTGCCGGCGAAGAAATACGCATCGATACCAAGCGCCACTCCGGCTACAGCCAAGAGCCAGGCTCCTAGCTTCATCTCAAACCATGAAACAACCACGGCTAATACGGAGAAGCTGGCTATAGCGAAAAAAAGCCAGTAGGCCGACTGCAGCTCCTTCCAGCCCTCTCCCATGAAAAAAAGGCCAATATACACGCCCGCTGAGGTAGCCAAGAGACGGCCGGTGATGAGGTACATGTGTGATTGCAACATTATTGTAAGTTAATTGCTTGAATACGTGACGCGGTAGATTGCCCCCGCTTTGTCGTCTGAGACATACATCACTCCGTTGTTATCAAAACCTATTCCTACCGGCCTGCCCCAGGCATCGCCATTGTTTTCCAGCCAACCGCTGATGAAATTCGTTGCCCCGGGCGAATCCTGAGACGTATCAATTCTGACAACTTTATATCCGGTGGGTACAGTTCGATTCCATGAACCATGAAACGCGATAAAAAGGTCATTATTCATCGCCGCAGGAAAAGCATGCGTTTCGGGAAGGAAACCCAAACCCAGTGGCGCCGAATGGGCCTGCATCTCATAGCGCGGAAAAGCTGTTTCAGTTTGACAAAACTCCGCCCTTTCCGGAAATTCCGGGTTTGCCTCTCCCCGGCCGTAACAATACGGCCAGCCATAGTGTTTCCCTTTTGTCAGAATATTAACTTCTTCGGGCGGGAGGTTATCACCAATTCGGTCTCGCCCGTTGTCCACTGACCACAATTCATCACCATGAAAAACGATGCCCACGGAATTACGTAAGCCTTCCGCGAAAATCTCTTCTCCGCCACCATCTAGGTTATACCTTACGACTGCGGCCCGACGCCGGTCTGATTCTTCACAAATATTGCAGCTGGATCCCACGGAGACATAGAGCGCGTTATCCGGGCCAACCACAACCGTACGAGTGCTGTGCCCACCATCCGAGGGTAAGTCACGAATTAATGGCAGCTTGGGATCATAGGCGGTGCCGCCGTTTTTACTGTACATGACTATCTGGCTTTCTTCGGCAACATACAAAACCCCGTCATGCCAGTCGACGCTATGGACGTTGCGCAAACCGTTATCTATCGTTCGCACTTCGTCGGCCACGCCGTCAGCATCTTGATCAGGTAGCTCAATAAGTTTACCCGAACCCTTGTCCGCAACAATCAGCGTGTTATCGCTATCAAAATCAAAAAACCGTGGCGCATCCAGTCCGGCGGCGTACACTGATATCGCGAAACCTTCCGGCAGATTGAGCTGACGCGCAATCGCAAAAGCACCAATGGCATATTCCGGCGGGATGTTGATGGCACTAGCGGCCAGTTTGTCGAGTTCGTCCCCGTTGTCCGGGCTGGCGTTTGTGTTCGGGTTGAGATTGTTTTCTTTTATCGCCAGTTCGGAGATATCAAAATTCAACCAAGCGGTGTTTTCGGCGATAAATTTACCAACGTATATTCCCCCTCCCACCAATAGAATAAGTAGAATGAGAACAAATGTTCGTTTCATATTCCCTCCTTGTTATTTTGAACGAAAATGTTTTAGCAAAAAGTTAAACGAAAGTTTTTTGCTGACTTCCATGGCGCCCAAAGCAAATAAGCGGTGAGCGGCCCACAAGCCGACCGCCACGTAGACCAGCATTGCCGCAATCCCCAAGGCGGACTCCCAGCCGGCAATCGCTCCGATTGAGGTCCTGAAGAGAAGCACCAGCGCTGAAGTGAACGGGAAATAACTGGTGATGACCGCAACCGGGCCGTTTGGATCGGCTATCAATGGCGTGGCTAGATATATCGGGAAAATCGACAGGATAATGAAAAGCGATGAAAAGCTCTGGGCCTCTCGATGATTCGGCATGGCCGAACCCACTCCCACCATGACGCTGGAGATGAAAAGAAACCCCGTGAAAATATAGAATACCGCCAGAATAATCTGCCAGAAGCCGATTGGGACCTCGGCCCAGTTGATTTGAAATTCGATCAGGTTTGTGGTGGTGTTGTAGGCCACGATTCCAAAAGCAATAAGAGTGAGCAACTGAGTGATAGCCACTCCGGTCAATCCTAAAATCTTGCCCCAGACAAGCTGACGGGCCGGTACGATTGAAAGCATTGTTTCAATCATGCGGTTCTCCTTCTCTTCGGACACGCTGGCCAGCATGAAGCTGGCCGAGAGAATCACCAGAAGAAAATACAACACTACCGACACAATCGGTATTAAAAAGACCTCAATTCCTTGCTGCACCTCTTCGCCTTCATCATAGATCGTAGTGGAAACCGCGATTTCAGAGTTAAAAAGTTCGCGTTGCTCCTGACTCTCTATATTTTGCAAGATGCTCTGTTTCAAAAGCGTTCGGGCCAGTTCGCTGAAACGATCGCGGGAAAGCAAGCCCGTGTCCTGGGCGTAGACGGCAATCCCCTGGTCACTGGCGAGTGTTGGCGGGTAGACAATCGCCGCATCAACTTCTCCGGAAACAACCAACTGTCGGGCGCGATCAGCGTCATCTATCCGCTCAAGGCTCTCGGTAAACAGGCTATCCCGCAACACCCCGGCGCTGTCGACCAAAACAATTCGCTTCGCCTCTTTGGCTTCTTCTTCGATTTTCTTTTCTACTGATTGCGCCGTGGCGCTCACAAGGGTCCCGATGACGATATAGAAAATCGGCAGCAGCAGAACAATCGCCCAAAACGATTTACTGCGAACAATTTTGAGATATTCGCGCTTGGCGATAAGAAGTATCTTATTCATTGGACTCTGAAATCATGACAAAAATCTCCTGGAGAGAAGGCGCGTCAATTTCAAATTTCTGCATTTTCAGCTTCCTGGAGACGAGATGTTCCAGTATACGTTCGGACGTCACTCCGTCAAGCGGAATGAGTTCGGCCCGATGACCGTCCACGGAAGACCGAAAAAGATCTTTGGCTTCGGGCAAGGTTCCCGAAAAGTCAACATGGATCCGGTTTTCGCCAAATTGTCTCCTCACTTCACCCACCTCGCCGTACAATCGTCTCCGGCCTTGGTGGATCATGATCAGGCGATCGGCTATTTTCTCGACTTCATCCATCAGGTGAGTGATGAACATGATTGTGGCTCCGTGAGCCCGCCGCTCTTCGAGCATTTCCATAAACAAGGCCCGATTGACCGGATCCAATCCCTTGGTAGGTTCATCAAGGATAAGAATCTCCGGGTTGTTAATCAGGGTCAGGCCCAGCTGAATTTTTTGCTGCTGACCGGAGGACAGGCGCTTTACTTTCTCCTTGGCTTTGTCCGCCAATCCCACCCGCTCGAGAAATCGTTCCGACCATTGTATTGCTTCGTTTTTAGCCACGCCCTTGAGACTACCTACATAGGTCATGGTTTCCAAAACATTGGAGGAAGTATACAAGCCGCGCTCTTCCGGCAAATATCCTATCCGACTGGCAATAGTTTCGTCGTAACGCCGGCCCTGTATCAATAATTCACCAGCGGACGGCCGCATCAGTCCCAATAAACACCGAACGGTGGTCGTTTTTCCTGATCCGTTCGCCCCCAGGAAAGCAAAGACTTCACCGCGCCGCACCTCAAAGCTGAGGTCGTGAACCACTTCTTGCCGACCAAAGCGCTTTGAAAATTTATCCACTGAAATAACGGTTTCCATACCTCTCCCATACTACTCCATCAGTCCGATACTTTCAAATTCCTTTGCCGTGTTTGGCGGTTCTCGGCAATCAACCAGTTGATTATCACTAAAATAAACATAGCGAGCGCCGCCACTATGAAGCTCATTTGGATCACGTTTATCAAAAAAGCCAGTATTCCGTAAAACACGAATTTCGAAAACATCGAGGCCGTGTTTCTGTACATTGATGTTGAAAGAGGGTCCTTCGCCTCGCCTTTTTCCAATAGCGAGCTGTCAAGCGGGATCAACACCATCACGCTGACAAAGCCGATGATGAATGAGCTGGCGTAAAAGAATATCGTGTGTTCAAAAAACAGCCGTGAAAGCCAGATCAACGCCACGCTAATACCGCCGATAATCACGAACGCGGAACGCCTTTTCTTGTCCACCCGGCCAGTAAAATAAGCGAAAATCATTGTCGCGATGGCTACCACGATTGGCAGCAGAGCCACCGAGCTCACCGACTCATACACAAGATAGATAAACACCGGCCACATCACCGTTTCGGCCGATCCGTGGACGCCAAATAATCCGATTGAGACGTAATCTTTCAGCTCCCTCCACTCACCAAAAAACTCGCGCCATGACAGCTGCCTTTTTTTGGGTCGATCGGAAACGCCCCGAATCCTCAGCAGCGGTATAACAGAACAAGCTAGAACGATCGCACTGACTATCAGCAGCACCTGCCGATTGAACGCGATGAGCAAAAAAGCACCAAGAGCGGGGGCCAACATCGCCGCCAATTTGCTGATGATAAAATTAGAGCTGGCATCGCGGGAAATATTCTCATCGCGGGTACTGCACTTCATGAAATAAAACACATGCGCCACCCAGTAGAGCGCGTCATAGATGGCGGCGAATAGCGCTATCCACACGAGCAAAGCCCAATTGTCAGGCTTCAAAGCGTACAATAAGCTGAAAAACACAATCAGTGCCACGGAAGCCGCCACAATCACCGCCCTGGCGCCGAATTTCCTCGTCAGCCACCGGGCAAGGAAATTCAACGGCACGTCAAAAAAATTGTACAAGACATAATAAATAATTACTTCGCCGATCGTGTAGTCAAGCTCAAGGAAAAAGATTGGGATAAACACCGCCACCAGCGACTGAGCAAACACATGCAGCCAAATAGAAGTCTCAAGCAAGAAGAAAGCGGATTTTATCCGGCGATGCAAGGAAAGATGGACATGAAAATGGAATAACTGCATTATAGATCTTCTCTACCTAATTACTTTTTCATATATGATTCTCTCAAGCTCTTCGGAAACTTCTCGATCGCGTAACGTAACATCGTCCTGGGCATATCCTTACTATGTTTTCGCAAGAACCGTTCTTCGGTTTTTCTGTCCCGATTCCCCACTTCGCGCAACATCCAGCCTACCGCCTTGTGAATCAAGTCATGGCTGTCTTTCAGCAGCACTTCGGCAATTTTCAGGGCATCGGTGAAATCTCCCTTTTTGATAAAGGCATAGGTGGACAGCATTGCCACTCGCTTCTGCCATAAGTCCTTTGACGTGGCCAGTATATAGAGGATTTCTCGCGGCTTGTCTTGCAAGTATTCACCAAGAAGATAGGGAGCCGAGCTGTCCACCAAATCCCAGTTGTTCACGTGCTTGAGATTTCGAAGATAAAGATTAACCGTGTCTTTTTTTTCGGCCAGAGCCCCCTCGCGGAACTGGATGTCCAAAATAAACAGGGCCGTCAGTCGGTGCTCGTGAATTTTGCTTTGAAGCAGCTTCTCAACATCTTTCAATGGCAGCGCTTTGAACCGTCTGGCCGCTTGGCGCTGGACCGGCACTTTGATGCCGATGAACTGGTCACCTTCACCGTAGTCCCCAGGCCCGGTTTTGAAAAACCAAGCCGCGATTTTGGCTTGTTTCTGGCTAGACAGGGATTGCAGTTCTTTTTTGATTTTTGACAATTCACTCACAGGCATGGAAATAGTATATCATTGTTTCTCACGAAAAAAAACATTGCATTGACAGTTATGTCAAAAAACGGTAGGTTCTCAGCGGAGCCTGAACCAGCAAGGAGGGAGATAAATGAACACGGCTTCAGCCCCGATCTTTCAGCGAGTAGACAGTGGCATCGAAGTGTTTCTCCCTAGCGAAAGGGAAAGAACCGCCATGATCAGCCACGAGGAGATTGACACTCTTGTCGATCAGCTCATGGCCGACGAAAACGGGATCCGTCACCTGATCAGGGATCTCGGTACCGAACTGAGTCCGACCACCCTCCGCCCGGTCGTAGAAGTCATTCTGGCACATCACGCCAGGGTGTTCGAGGATCTCAACCCAGCCACTCCGCTTCGTTCCATCGACTAGACCGCATCTCCCGCGGTCTTTTATTATTTATTAAAACAAACAGGCGAGGAAATCCCGCCTGCCTGCTTCAAAGCTATGAAATTGTTTAGTTGATGATTGCTTGAGTGGCGCTCGCGTCAACTTCCTCTTCCGGAGGTCCTCTCACCCCAAAGCCTTTACCGAATCCGCCGTGACCCTTGCAGCCGTAGCCCGCATCAGCCATCTTGTCGTGGAATTCTTCGAGAGTCAACCCCTGTGCCTCCAGAATCTCAGTAAAGCTCTTTTCTTCAAGCTGGGTTTTCAGCTCGTCAGTGCTTAAGCCCAAGACTTCTGCTTTTCGCGAGAGCATTTCTTCATGGCGTTCCTGATGGGCCTGGGTCCGTTCATCAATTTCTTCCTCAGAGAGTCCCATTTCATTCAGCCTTTCACGATGCTGTTCTTCCATCTGGGCACGGAAGTCTTCGTCGGTCAGCCCCTGATCTTCAAGGATTTCAGGCAGTGACTGGCTTTCTAACTTGGAACGAAGTTCTTCAGCTTCCAATCCGAGGATTTCGGCCTTCTGTTCGAGTCCTTTCTCTCCACCAAGGCCAAATAAGCCGTGAGCTGAGGACGCTTGGGTAACCAGGAAAGTCGCTCCGATGATGCCTGTCACGCCAACCAGCGCGAATAATGCTTTGTCTTTCATATGGTATCACCCCCTTTCAATATTACTCTGTTCTTTCATGTGTGTTACAACCCGCTCAAAAGAAATATTTCACCTAAACAAGCGGCAACTTTCTTGCTGGATTGCCTATATCATTGCTACTATTCCCTTATGCTTAATCTTAACATTGTATTAGGAGTGCTCGGGTCAGTGTTACTGCTATGCGGCGACCTGCTTTATGTTCGCGGCGTTTTTCAGAAACACCTGCGACCTCACGCGTTCTCCTGGCTGGTTTGGTCTGTCTTGAATGGAATCGCCTTTGCCGCTCAAATTAGTAAAGGCGCCGGACCTGGAGCCTGGGTGACCGCAGTGAACACGGCATCCTGTTTACTGATTTTCTTTGGCGCGCTACGCTTTGGTGATCGACGTTGGCTTCGCTTTGACTGGATGGCTTTGAGTGGAGCCGGCCTGGCGCTGTTATTGTGGTTGTTTACCAAGGAAGCGCTTCTTTCTGTCTTACTAATCGTCGTCGTAGACCTGTTTGGGTCACTGCCAACGTTCCGCAAGGGCTATCATCAGCCGCATGGAGAATTGATCAAGTCATACACCTTCGCCGCGCTGGCCAATCTGCTGGCTATCCTGGCGCTTGAAAGCTACTCTCCTACCACCTGGCTCTATCCCGCCGTTATTGTCCTGCTTGACGGCTCGCTCAGCATCATGCTCGTTGCGAGGAGAAAGAGCCTACAAGCACACTCACCGATTCCGTCAATCTAACGCTGATCAAATCACTTTGAACTCCTTACAGTGAAGATGACAATCCCTGCCTATTTGGCGTAGGATCCTGGTCCAAAATGTTCACCCTTCACCTTAGGGTAGTAGTGAAACGGTCCTCCGCGCGGCACCGGACCGTGTCGGATGTATTCAGCCTCGAAGAAATTTTCTTCCCGGTCGCCAATCACGCGGATCACTTCGCCGGCCACGATATCGATCGGCGGCACAATTCTCGTCTTTTCAGTTATGCTGATTATTACTGACTCGCCGCCTGGCACGGTTATTTGAAGCCGCTCTCCGTTTGCATTCTGCTCGACTACGCCGACGATCCAATAGTCATCTGAGTATTTCTGCTGGAAAAACGACTTCAATGGGCTGGCCTCGCGCGCTTTGCCGGGTACGCCCGTCGCGTCGATAATAATTCCGGAAACCGCCACGGTGGTGATGAAGCCAACCGCGATACCCCAAAACGCGTAATGATAGGCTACGTGAAAACGTCGCATCAGGTAGAGACCCCCGGAAATTCCAACGACGGCGACGACCAACGACAGCCAGGGTATCTGCTGTATAAAAGCGCCAAACCCTCGCTGGCCAGCGTCGAGGAAAGTTAAGGGAGTGTGCACGCGGAAATGGAAAACGACGACACCAATGAAAAATGCCGTTACGGCGGCCGCAGCAGCCAGTCCAACGCCCAACGCCACCGAGCCGGCGACAAAGTACGCTCTGGGCCGCATTGAAATTTTCTTAGAATTGATTTCTTGGCTGATCTTGTCAGCCAGTGATGTGTTATTTTCCATACTATTGAAAAAGTTTTTTCAGTAAGGCCCGGCCACGAGCAATCCTGGTGCCGACCGTACCCATAGGTAGCCGCAAGATATCGCAAATTTCGTCGTAGGATCGCTCTTCAATATAATAAAGCTCAAATGCTTCTCTATACAAGTGCGGCAATTGATCCATCTTTTCACGCAGTGATTTGCGGACCTCTTCCCGCTCCATTTCTTCTACCGGCCCCTCTCGTCCGTCAACAATCTGCATAATCTCAGGCGCGTCATCAATTGATATCTCCCTTTTGTGTTTTTTAATGTAATTGATTGCCTCGTTGTGTGTAATCCGATACAGCCAGCTGGAGAACTTCTTTTTCGTGTTGAAACTGTGAAGATTAATAAACGCTTTGATCAACGCGTTCTGCACTACGTCTTCCGCCCGATCAGCGTCACGCACAAAAACCATCGCGTAACGGCGAAGTTTTTGCTCATACCGGAGCACGATTTCCCTGTAAAGTTCCTGGTCCCGGTTTCGGACAACTTCGACTATTTCCTCGTCCGTCCGCCGATCGCGTGTTTCCATAGCTTCTGAAATTAGTACAACGCAAAACAGCGCTTTCTTTCAAACCATGACACAAACGATACGGCGCTTACTTTTTAACCACTACAATGGTGCATTTTGTCAGTAGCGCGGCGGCCGCTCCCAAGGCGGCCAGCATCGGGGCAATCAGGGCGCTGACGGCACCGATGGTCAATGGCAGCTCCATGACCACCCTGCCTTTCTCATTCTTGATGATAACGCGCCGGGCATTGCCCTCGTCGATCAGCTGTTTTACTTTCGCGACGACCTTTTCGCCTGATACCGTGAACTCTTGCTGAGATGAATGAGAAGTTTTTTTAGCCATGGTTATTTCTTTAGCACGCCCAGGAAGCCGTTGATAAACCCGAGCACCAAGCTAAACAACAACGCCCACCAGAAATTCTCTACAGAGAATCCAGGCACAAAAGAACTTGCCAGCATAATCAACACCGCGTTGATGACAAAAGTGAAGAGACCGAAAGTGAGGAAATTAATCGGCAAAGTAAGAACGACAATAATGGGGCGCAGGATAGCGTTAACGAAACCGATAACGACGGCAGTTATTACCGCTGCCCAGAAACCCTCGACCACTACCCCCGGTAAAATGTACGCGGCGGCGGCCACGGCCAGCGCGTTTACCAGCAATCGTACGATAATCATATGCGTGTTCTTAATTATTGGTTGTTTTTTCGACTGCGTTGTATACCGATTCGGAAACACTGGAGACAGCGGATATTAGTTGCTCGTATTCACCGCCCTTTGTCATCACGCAGATAAGATAGGGCTGCTCAGGATGGTAGACTATGCCGCAGTCATGGTGCTGTTGCCGGCTGGCCAATACTCCTGATTGCGCGCCGTACTTATGAGAAACAACCACTGATTCCGGTACGCCCGCCACCAGGCCCTGGGCGTACGTCGCGCGTGACAATAACTCTAGGGCGTATTCCGACATTTCACGGTTAAGATATGAGGCGTTATACAGCACTCTGAAAAGTGAAGCATATTCTTTCACCGTCAAATAATTTTCTGGCGAATCAACCCTGGGATACGAAATTCCAAGAACTTTGTGCAAATCCTCTAATTCCGAAAATTCCATTACCAGATTCAGCTGGTCCAGGGCGTCATTGGCCGAAGCAATAATCATGCGCTCAATCAACTGACGAACCGATTCGGACTGGCCAGTAGCCGCGTTTTCTATCACCTCGTCCAGAATAGCCGGATCGCGCTCTGCCTGTTTCAGAATAGTCATCATCACCGGCACTTTGAGCAAGCTCGCCGGAGCAAATTCTTCTTTTTCATTGACGCCAAACCATGGTCCATTATTCAGGTCGCGGTAATAGATAGAAACGAACTCGATGGTCCCTCTTTTCATGATTTCATTGATGGACTGGCTGATCGACTGTTTCACCGACCCTGGGACACTGGCTGAACTCGACGGGTCGCAGTCTAGAAGAGGGCTGATGAAATTGTATCCTGATTGCCTGACCTGGGTGACCGGCTCTCTATCAGCATCACTCGCCGAAACGGATTTCATGACCAAAGCACCAACTACTCCGCCGGCGACAAAGAGCCCCAGCCCGAACAGTAGATTTCGATATTTCTTCATGAATACTTCTAAGTATGATAGGTGATCGAGCGATAGAATCTGATATCAGGATACACCACATTACGAGATGATTCAATCACTGATTTGCAAAAACGATATGCGAGCAAAAATCACGCGTAATCCGTTGAAAGATAATCCGTTGCCCTACCAGGGGAAGTTATTTTTTCCGGAACTCCATCGACAGCGAATTGACGCAGAAGTGCTGTCCGCCATGTTCGGCAGGACCGTCGTCGAAAACATGGCCTAGATGGGCACCGCAATTGGCACATTCGACTTTAGTTCGTATCATTCCAAATGATCGGTCTTCAGAGAGTGTGATGTTTTTCGGATCGGCGGCTTTCCAGAAAGCCGGCCAGCCCATGTCAGAGTCAAACTTCGTTTCCGAGGAAAACAGAACATTGCCACAATTGACGCAATGGTAAGTACCGGCTTCCTTGTGATGAAGGTATTTGCCCGTTCCCGGCGGCTCCGTGCCTTGTCGAAAGCACACGTCGTACTGCTCAGGAGTGAGTTTGTTTTTTGAATCATTCATTGCTTACGAGTCAAAATTCTAGAGCAATGCTTGCAATTGCTTAAACCCGAAGGCGGGATGCGCCGAATCGCGAAGAATCGAACCGACAATAATCCAGTCCGCGCCGGATTGAAGCGTTGGCCCGATAGTCTCCTGGCTCATGCCACCATCGACGCTGATAACCGACCGCGGATACATTTTTCTCACCTGCCTGATTACTTTCAGCTGCCGAGGAAGAAAAACATTCCCCTGGCGGCCAGGAACAATGGTCATGACATGGTATCCGTCACAGATGTTTTTGTACGGCTTCAAGAGCGCGACTGCCACTCCGGGTCTGAGAGCTAAAAATACTTCGAATCGCCTCCGTAGTTCACGTATCAGTGGCGGTGAAATCTTAGCCTCTACATGAATGACCAATCGGCGGATTCCGGCCTCATAGCACGCCCCGGCCCAGGCAGCGGGATGTTCCACCATCAAGTGCGCTGCGGTATATTTTGGCAGGTTTAATTTGACGATGCCTGAGGGACCGAACGAACGCGTCATCACATAGTCTCCGTCCATCAGATCCAGGTGGAGATGAGAAGTAAAGCGGCGGAATACGTTTATTCTTTTTTGCGCGGTCGGCGCGTAACGCGTCAGGACTGACGGGATGATACGGCGAGTTCTATTGGCCATGTTCGAGACTGCGGATTTGTTTCAATCGACGACGGTCGCGCTCGGCATTACGAAAACCTTGTTTTAGCCAGCCGCGCACGATGGTCCAGGCGGGCTCGGCTTTCGGGTCCTCGCTGGCCAAGCAAAGCACATTAGCGTTTTCGTCTCGCTTGGCTCGGCGGGCGGTCCAGACATGGGAGGCTCCTACCGCTCTCACACCCTTGATTTTGTTAGCGGCAATGGCCACCCCCGTATTTGAGCGACAAATAAGGACGCCTTTATGGGAAGGGCTTTGGGCAACCGCCCGCCCAACTTTAGCCGCGAAAAAGGGATAATCATCATCAGGATCATATGAAGCCGGTCCCAGATCGCGGAAAGTAATGCGGGCTTTTTTCATACGTTTCTTCAGTTCCTCCTTGGCGGCAAAACCGCCGTGATCAGATCCAAGGTATATCATGGGTGTAGTATATCACACAAAAACTTATCGCTTGAAGAACTGTTTTTTGGCTATGTGCAAGGCGCCATACAATCCGCCAATATCTCCCAACTTGGCACGAACTATGGCCGGCGCCCCTTGGAAAACGTAGCAATACCGCTTAACCAGGCGGCGAATATCGCTTAATCGCGCCTGAGGATGCTTGAGCAATGAACCACCCACAACTATTGTTTCGGGCGACCAAAAAATACTCACATTCACCAAACCCAGCGCGAAATATTCCCTGAATTCCTTCCATACTTTTGGGTCAGTGATTTCTTTTGGAGTTTTACCGAATCTCTTTTCCAGCGCCGAACCGGAAATACGCTTTTCCCAATATCCGGGTGAACGCGGGCCGCGTTTCAGAACAAGCGGAGCGTCGATAACGTGATGTCCCGGCTCAAATCCACCTGTGGAACGATCAATTTCTCCGTCCACAATTCTCACCCCGCCGATGCCGGTACTGGCCGTAATATAGGCCAGGATTGATTTGCCCTTCCCAGCGCCATAATGCGCCTCTCCCAAACCGGCCAGAGCGGCGTCATTCTCCAGCTGAATAGGACATCGCAGCTTTTTGTAAAGAAGGCTTTTAATGTTATGTCCGATCCATCCCTGAAGATTACCTTCTCGAATAAGCTTGGGTAAACCTCCTACCGCAAATGAAATTGCACCGCTTCCGATCATCTTTTTTGCTTCCTCCGCGATCTTCTTTACTCCTTTTGGACCATTTTTTGAAGTAGGAAAAATTACCGGTTTTCCCAAACGACCCGAAGCGCTGACTAGAGCCACTCTGGTATTCGTTCCCCCGATGTCAAAAACAAGCCCCCTCATTCGCTCTCCAATAAGGTCCGGGTAATCTGCTTGTACTCCTCAACATTAGGCTGATCAAAAGCGTTGACGTTCATCAACTTAGCCAACAGCATCGTCTCGATCATTTTCCACTGCATCAGCTCGCCCATAACGAACTCCGACAGCTGGCCAAGCCGGACAGTCATAAACGGCAGCGCTCTTTTAGCGTACGCTTCGATCGTACCGTCAAGAATAGCCTCAAGCGGATCTTTGATCGGCCGATCGGCCAGCCCGGCAACCAGCTGATTGACTAAATTGGCGGGCAGAGTAAGCGTCATTCCGGGATCCGCGTACACAAATGTCGTGACTTTATCCCTGGGGCCTCCCAGATAGAGCTGGCCGACCGAGTGGAGATCAGTCGAGCCCACTGAAACCGTCGGCGTTATGCCCGTGTGCGCGCTCCGGCCGTCCAGATCAAACTCTTTCCCAACGCTTTCTCCCGTCAGCTGTCTCAGCCATTTTCCATATGATTCGAGTTGAGGTCTGAAGACAAAGAGGTCGTGGATGTTCCGGCCTTTTAGCCGCTGCTCATTGAGTACCGTAGCCGACTGCAGAGCGGGGCTGACTTCCGGATCCAGACAAGGTTCGCGCATAGACTTGGCTCCATCGTGTAATTGTTCGATATCAAATCCGGCCAAGGCTAAGGGAACAAGTCCAACCGCGCTGAGGACGGAATAGCGACCGCCAACAGTCTTTGGGATGGAAATTCGGCCCCAGTCTTCTTTTTCAGCTAGATCCCAGAGCTTGGAGCCTTCGTCCGTAATCGCGATAATGTGACTTTCTTTTTGCGGCCAGCGTGAGTGAAGCGCGTCCACGATGACGGAAGCGTTAGCCGCTGTTTCCGTTGTCCCGCCGGATTTACTGATGATGCAGACCGCGATTTCGTCGGGCTGATTCAGTTTCTCGGTTACCAATCTTTTGAAGCTCTCCATCATTACCGGTTCCACGGTGTCGGCAAATAATACCTCGGGAGACGACGCGTTGTTCCAGCGTGAAAGGCCGCGAAGCGCTTCCGTTATGGCCATGGCACCGAGATTAGAGCCGCCTATACCGATTACCAGAATGTATTTCAACGCTTCAGTGCGATGTATCTCCACTAGTTCAAGCACGTTCCGGCGCAACTCAGCGTCAGCCGGGAGGCAAATAGAAGACTCAGAAGCTTCATAACCACCCTCTGCTGCCAGGTTCCGCAGGTCTTCAATGTATGCTTCGAGGGTTTTTTTCGAAATCGCCAGAGCCTTGGCATCTACTTGCGAGTGGGTGGAATCAAAGTGAAATGTCGTTTCTGCCATGTCTAATTCATATACGTATTAAATTTTTCCAATCCTTGGCGAATTTTGCCAAGCCCTGTTCAGTCAACGGATGCAGGAGGTCGAAGCTTGTCATAGGCTGGTTCAGATCAAGCTCGGCGAATTCTATTTTCTTTAAACTGCCCACGTCGTGCGCATCATCATCTCTTGACGCCCAACGCTCCAGATCCTCCGCCGGCACCGTCATGATGTCCACACCCATTTCCGCCAGTTGCCTCATCACGTCCGTCGAGTGAATGCTGGCGGCCAGGACTTCCACGTGTCCATCACCCTGGGAGTATGTTTTCATAATGTTTCGTATCAGATCAAGTCCGTTCTCCCCAATGGTATCCAAGCGGCTGATAAAGGGTGAGAGAAACACCTGTCCTTTCTTGGCTCCCCTAGTGGCTGAGTAAACGGCTGCCGCCTGGGCTTGAGAAAAGACTAAGGTCATATTGACCCTGATGTCTTCATCGATCGCCAGGCGCGCGGCTTTCAGTCCCTCGAGAATCGTCGGCAGTTTGATGTGGGCGTTGGGTACCCAGGAATTCATTTCTCTGGCCTGCTTGAGCATATCGTCAGCGGATGTTCCCGCGTCGGCATATACTTCGATGGAAACCGAACCTGCAGGCAGAAGATTGGCAATCTTTTGAATAATCCCTTTATAGTATTCAAGCAGCTCAGCGGCGCTAAATTTCCCTTTTTCTCTGAGCAAAGTCTGAACTTCCGGCGACTTGGCTACGTAGCTGGGATTGGTGGTTTGGCCGTCCAAAGACATCAACTGAAGAATCTTTTCCGTATCGGTCGGACTGCCGCTGTCCAAAAATACTTTAGTGCCCTGGATCATCGTTTGTTTGTTATTGCCGAAATAATTGATGCGGCGTCGATACCCTGATGTTTGAGAAGTTGTTCCGGTTTTCCGGACCGCGGCAACTTATTTACGGATAAGGATGTGACCACTCCAGCCTCCCGCCCCAGCGCTGTTCGAACCGCTTCGGCTATCCCGCCCTCGGGCCGGTGATCCTCCACCACCACGATTCGTCCGGTTTCTTTGGCCGCCTTCCGCAAAGTGACTGAATCAATTGGCTTGATGGAATACAAATCAATAACACGGATCATCTTTCCACGCTTGGCCAGACCTTCCGCAGCGCGGAGAGCTTCATGCACTGTCACTCCGGCGCCAACTATTGTGGCAAAATCATGATCACTGGATCGCAATACATAACTCCCGCCAATACGAAATTCGTCTTTCGGCCCATAGAGTATCGGCGTCTCCCCCCTGGTGGCGCGCATATACACCAATCCGCGCGACGTCAATGCCAGCTCAAAAAGCTTCTCCATCGACATTGCGTCAGCGGGACACAAGACGGAGCTGTTGTGAAGCGAGCGGAACATGGCTATATCTTCCAAAGCCATCTGTGAGGCGCCGTCCTCGCCGATGTGAACCCCAGCGTGCGTGCCCACGAAAATCAAATGCGTGTCAGCGTACTGAGCCATTCTGATTTGATCATGCGCGCGACTGAGAAACGCACCAAAGCTTGCTATCACCGGGATTTTACCGCGCAAGGAAAGGCCGACGCCCAGACCAACCATGTTTTGCTCCGCAATATAGGCCTGGATAAAACGTTGCGAGAATACTTCCGCGAATTGGTTGGTATATGTGGAGTTCTGTACCTCAGCGTCCAGAACGGTCATCCGGGGGTAGGCCGGTCCCAAGCGCGCCAAAGCGTTACCAAAGCCTTTTCTGGTTGCCTGCGGCACGCTTTTTGCGTACTGAGGCGGTTTTACAACGGCAGACTTTGTTTCCTTGAGCTGTCGGTCGGCCGGTGGCGCTACCGTGCCTCGTAGTCGGCGGTCAACTGGACCAATACTCGCCAGAGCCTCCCTTGCTTGTTCAGCGGTGAAGGCTTTGCCATGCCAGCCGTTTTTGTTTTCCGAAAATTCGGCGCCTTTGCCCTTGACTGTCTTGGCCACTATCATGGCCGGCTGACCCTTCGTTTGTCGAGCCGCCTCGTAGGCTTTCAATATTTGTTCGGGTTTATGGCCATCAACCACAAATGTTTTCCAGCCGAAGCTGCGTGCTCGAGTAGCATACTCTCTCACGTCGTACTCCAGCATCGTCGGATTCGTCTGTCCCAAACGGTTGACGTCAATAATTGCCACCAGGTTGTCGATTTTGTAATACGCTGCCAGCTGCATTGCTTCCCAGACCGAGCCTTCTGCCATCTCCGAATCACCAAGCAATACGTAGGTTCGGAAAGTCAAAGCATCCATCTTTGCGCTGATTGCTTCGCCCAAGCCAATTGACAGACCCTGCCCCAGAGACCCGGTCGGCGCTTCCGTGTAACGAAACACCGGCATGGGATGCCCTTCGAGGCGGCTGCCGAATTTGCGCAATGAGTACAGTTCTTTCTCGGATACTTTTCCAGCCACGGCATAGAGCGAGTACAAAAGCGGCGAAGCGTGGCCTTTGGAAAAAATCAGCCTGTCGTTGTTGTGATAGTCCGGTTTTGCCAGATCGGCCCGGAACATCCCGCTGAACATTAACGCCACCATGAGCTCCACTGCCGAAAGCGATGACGTGGGATGGCCGGAACCGGCTTTGGTAGTCGACTGGATAATATAATAGCGTACCAGCTTGGCTAGTTCGGATAATACCTCGGTTTTCTTAGTCTTTTTGGTTTTGTACCGTGTTGTTTCCCTGGGCATGCGATAGTATTACTCTATCACACTATACCACGTCTTAGGGTCCGCTGCACGATATACAATACGTTTTACTTTCGTTTTTTGAAGGCCACGCTAAACACAGGCTCGTAAGATTTTTCTTCTTCATCGGTCACTTCTACCGATTGTCCCTTCATCATCTGATTGAGAGACATATCGCAGAGTAATTCCTTATCAGATTTGATATCAAACTGCAGATCTTCAATGCGTTGATAATCCTTACCCATTTCTCCTTTCACGGAATCCTCGATGCGTTGTTTATTCATCTTATAGGCTCTCAATTGTTCCATGATCTTTTGATAGCTGCCGTGGTTGGCCAGAGAGTCATGGTAAGCCGCTTTAAGCTCTTTAAGCTCTTTTTTCGATTTTTGAATTCTGTTGAACACGTCCTGTACGCTGGTCATATGAACTACATTGAGTTAATTACAAATACAAAAGCCATTACAACTATCCGAACCGTTATTTTACTTTTACGCTGCTTTTTCCTGACGAAAATCCTTCAGCCGATCCAAAAACATTTCTCGCTCCCGGGACCTTTGATCTTCATCAGCCGACTTCTCTAAACTGGCGTTGAATTCATCAACCATAGTCTGAAGCTCTTCACGTTCACCTTCGCTCAAACCGCTGCTGATTGCCGCGATCGCGCCGTCAATTTCATCCTGCAAAAACTTCTCGGAGTCACCCTGGACTTCTCTCGGCGCTCCACCTGTTTCTCTTGAACTCATTTCAGATTCGTTAATGCTTACGTACGCAGTGTACTGTACGCTACTAACATCGTCAAACTGGACGCAAGGTTCCGGCCCAGACTTGCCAGGCGAGAAGAGACTTGGCCACTAAACTCAGGACGATGTAGGCTTTTTCACCATAGAGATAATCGCGCCACTTCCCAATCTTCTTATACTGCAGCACCATATTGACGGCGAAGATATTGAAAAATACGAAGATGGAGAAGAAAATCCAGTAGACGAAGCTTGGCGCCTTTGCTTCACCGCTACCGGCGTTCAATAGATAGAGCGCGATCGCCACCCATGGCACAGCCCCGGCAATTATGCCAAACCAATAGGCGGTCCAATTCGTCTGCTTGGTAGACTGGTTGTGCAACTCCATCATCCAGCCGAAAAGGATCATCATCGCGTTCAAGAAAAACATCAGCATTAAACTAATCCCGTCGTACATACCCGTCAGCATGGCCACGACTACAATCATCACTGAAGAGCTGAAGCTGTATTCAATCCATCGCGCGTAGTTGGCTCCTCGTCCCAGGTTCCGCAAATACCACTGATAGACTCCAGGCAAAGAGATCGTCCAGTGAGCGATAGCGGACAGTAATAAAAACAACGCCACGATCGGTCCCAGGCGAAATTCAAACACACTCTCCACCATAGGAACGAGTGTTTGCGATGTTCGATCAAACTCCACAAAAGCGCTGGTCACGGGCAGCGTAAAATCGTTGCTTAAAAAATACATCGCGGTCGCCTGAGCGAAATGGAGAACTCCCATACATATATTAAAACCTCTCAGCTTCGGGTGTTGTCCGTCCGGTAGCTGAGCATTGTTCTTTGGTTTGGGCATGTGTTTTATGTTACGCACTTTTTATATTTAGAGTATAAACCGTATTGATTATCATGACAAGAAAAAACCGATGTGGGTTATGCATCGGTTACTCAGACTCTCACCTGCTACTAGGGAGGTTGCTCCGAACGCGGGTTCGCCGCCTGGCGGATGGGCTATACTTTGTGCGTTCGACGTCCCAGGATCGGAAAAATCCCCTATCGTCGCCATCACGACATTCAGTATTGCAATAGTCACGAAAGCCGCATGGTTCCCCGCAGGTAAAGCAACGGCGCGACAAGGTGCGTGGTTTCTTCATTGCTCCTCTTTGTGCCAATAGTCGCCCTGGCAACTCACAATTACTATATCAAAGATAGTTAAAAAATAAAACCGGCGAGATGAATCTCACCGGCGCTGTTGTACTTCAGGGGCGGAGTACCCAGACAAACTCACCCACACCGTCTTTGTCTGGCACCTGCTGCGGCTCCCATGTCTTCTCCGTGGTGAACGACCTGAAATTCCAGAGAAACCACTCTTCGTGCTGGCGGGCAGAACTTTTCCATTCCGTGGAGGCTAGATCGCTCGCCAAGATGTTACAGCCGACCTGGAGCATCAGTGCCGGGACGTACTGGTTAGCCGAAATCATTTCCCTCAAATAGGCGGCTCCCAACTCCAGCACTGCCAAGCGTCTGTCTTGCTCACCGTCATACTCGCGAACGCATGCGTCTGCCACGATCACGAGGCCGTCTTCCTTCACCAGCGCACGCATCGTTTTGACGAGATTTGGCTGATCCGCCAAGGGAAGATGGTGCAAGGAACCGTGACAAACGACGATATCAAATGGTTCAGCGTGGAACCACCGACGGACGTCCGATTCAACCCAGGCGATGTCCGAACAGCCGGAGCGTGCATACTGAAGATAGGCGGCGCTGTTGTCCACACCCATCAATTGAAGGTCAGGACGTTTCGCATGAATATCACGCAGCAACTTCCCGGTACCGCACATCAGGTCAAGCACGCGGCCGTTTCGCGGCGCATTGGCGCTCACGAAACCGACAGTCTTGGCGTGCATTTCCTTCCACGGCATCCAAAGCATAGAGTCTTCGTAGACTTGCGGTGAAGCGATCGACTCGTGCATTTCCATCATTCCACCTCCAAAGATCGTGCAAATCACCATGAACCATTTCAAAAACAGCCTCTCACAATAGCCAATCTTCTTTCGCCTGTCAATACCTGACCAAAATGCATTTTTAGAGTAGGCTCTAGCGACAGCGCTATGAGCGAGTAAATATCCAGTTGAAGTATGTCGTGACGCCGGCCGGTGATGCCCCAAAGTCCGAAGAATCGGCATGATCGATCAGCGATGCCTCTGTTCTGGCATCAAACAGTGAAAGTATGAGTGCGAGTCCGGGCGCTGAGTCAAAATGCTCGTCGCCCTGTCGCAGGACGGTATCAATGTCGAATTCCCTCACAAACTTTTCCGTCTCCGCGTCATACCTTGCCGCTTGCTCTCTTGCCTGGTAGTGAGAGAAATCAATCGCGCCGATAATAAGCGTCGTATCGGTACTATTTGACCGTATTAAATCGCGCAAGGCGGCAATGTCTTCCCTTTCCAGCGAATATAAAAGCAATAACGGAACCACTTTAGCCCGCGGAAATGTCGATTTGAGATATGGCATCATTAGCGCGGCCGCGTGATCCTCCGCTACAGCCGAATCGTTGATCTCCACCAGATCCGACTGAAACAAGGCATCAACCAACACGGCATCAGTTTCCAGGACGCCGAATGGCGTTTCCCAGTTTTGACGCGCTGTCAGCACCGCCCTATTCCCAGCGTGAAAATGGTTCGGCCCAATCAGAATGATAGTGCTCGGCTGATTCGCGTGACTGACACAATCAAAAAATTGGCGTATAAGTGGGGAAGCAAGATCGTGATGGGAGGTGATACCGGCTCGAATTGTTTCGTCGCACGGTATTGCCGAGTCAATTGTTTTCGCGGCAGCAAAAAATTTTTCTGGAATAAATAGACTGGGATTTATCCGCTGAGAACCCAGGCCAGGCAAATCACCCGTGCTGGAAAAAACCGTCCAGCCCGAGACCGCCAAAGCCACTGCGCCGATAAGCATCAAAGCTGGCCGTATCATTCTCATATTGCGCTTACTCGATGTTTACCGTCGTCCTTGGGCTGATGCTGATGCTGTCTTTGTTTCGGAAACCCTGGATCAAAGGAGTGTCGGCGACAAATGTCCCTTGGCTGCTGACCCTGGCGTAATACTCAATCAAGCCGCTCGAGCCTTTCCAAGAACGAAAACCGATTTTCTTGCCATCAACAAGATAAGGCCAAGAAGTCTGATAGTCGCCGTATTGGAGACGCGAAAATGGACGAGTCACCATGCTTAAACCCGAAGGCAGGAAATCGACAATCTGATAGGAATCATCCACGGCGTTACCGTTGATATACGGCCGTAAGGTAACATGGACAAGATCCCCTTCTGAAAACTGGTCAGTGACTGTTCCGTTCAGCGTCCGGTAGACCCTCTCCAACCCGATCAGACCATCTTGATTGACGTCATCGGCGCTGATTGGGGCGGTAAAGTAGCTGATCACGCCAACAGACCCTGACACGTTTGAAAATTGGATTGAAGCAAGTTCTTCAGGTGAAAGCGAAAGAGCGTATCTTTCTTCCCGCTCGAGGGTGACGTTTTCAGACCGATTACCGGCTGTGAAGGTAAATGAGACCGGATCACCGCTGGCATCAGGAATTGCCGAGTCAAGGTAAAGCAGATTTTCAAGATTGATCAGTATGTCGGTGCCCTGGCGCTCCCGGATATAGCTGTACAATCCTGCTTCCTCGGCACTGTCCAAGCGATTGGCCAATATTGCCGCCATGATGCTGTATTTCAAGTAGTCATCCTCGTCGTTTCCAAGCACGACTCGCAAATCCGGCTGACTCTCTTCACCATAGCTGTTGATGATACCAAGATACAGCGTCCTGGCATACTCAGCCGCACCCATCTTTTCCATCGCCAGCGCCACATAAAGACTCAATTCATCAGGAATTTCATTATTTTCTATGACCTGATTCAGTATGGTAAGTACCGGCTCATCCAGACTGGCCAGGCCGTACAAAGCGATAACAATTTCTTCAAGGCTGGCATTGTCGTTGGCCAAAGCGCCCTCAAGATAGGCGCGCATAGCTGTTTGGTCAAATTGGTCAGCCGCCAGATCGGCAAACAACGCTGTCAGATGGAGTTCGGCTGACGCATACGGCAGCAGCGCCACTCCGCCTTCAGGCGTCTGAAACTGGCCGCCGTCAAAATTAGCCACTTCGAAATTTTCTTCAAAATACTGATTAAGCAAACCGCTAGCCAAGCTTCGAGAATAGCTTTGGTCGACGCGGTCTCCCCAAACATACATAAGATTGAGCAGGTCTCGGTAATAGTAGCCCCGGTTTTTGTCGAGGAAAACCAATGTTGTCTGACCGTTTTCGGATCCTATGATTTCCACGTCCCCGTTCAAGGTATAGTAGTTGGACTGCTCGGTTTCAAAGTAACCTTCTTTGACAATTATTGTTTTCAAAACAGTGTCTTCCGCCCCATCATGTTCGACTGTAAAGTAAACGTCATGCCTGCCAACAGGCAATTCAGGCAAACTAAACCGAATAGGCTGGTAGGCGCCGCCTTGTTCGGTGGTGTCGTAGCCAAGTGACTCAATAGTGAGATTCGCCGTCACGCTGTCGCCATCCCCTAGTCCGTTGCCATAGGCAAACACTTGAACAATAGGCCGGTCACCAGCCAGATACTCATCCGAGAGGTTGCTTTCGGCGAATATCGGCAGACTGACAGGCACCTGCGCGGTTGTCGAACCGACTTCCAGCCGCGAGCTGACGCCCTGGGCGGTCACCCTCCAGGAGGTAATATTGTCGGGCAATGTGAAAGAAACGGAGCCTTGGCCCGCCACTCCGGTCTCTATCTCGCGAAACAGTACCGTATCCTGAAATTCTCTTCTGGCTCCGGCTTTGTCGTTGTGGACGTAGACTCCGGAAGCGAAAAAAGTGTGCTGGTCCTCTATGTGAAGATTGTACACCGAGACTGGACCAAAATGCCTGGAAATGTCCGTTACCACAAACTCTGTACCGCTCTCGTCAAGAAGCGTATCGCCCACGGTGATTGTCTCGGCCGGATGCCACCCTCCATTCACCCAAAGTATGTGATTGGGGGTGATGTTCAGCCGATCATTGATAGTAAGATATTCGTTGACCGTATGCTCAAAACGCTGGCTGACTTTGGCCGGAACGAGTTTGGGATCCTCGGATGAAAGACGCGTCAGTATGTATTCGCCGGGTTGTACGTCTTCAATCTCCTTTTTCGTCCCGTCTGCCAAGGTGACGAGCGTGTTTTCCAGAAAGCAGCCGCCAAACTCCGCTCCTAGCGACTCCAATCTCTGTTTTTCATGGGATACAAATGTGCGCAATATTCCGCTAGAAACGTTTTTGTATACTTCTGCCAGCGGATCCACGTCCGAGTCACGCAAGGCGTAAATCGCTTCGTCGACCAAGTTGAGATTGACCCTGGCCGGTACGGGACCTCCTTCGGGCCCGGTCGTGGAAACGGTCAAGGTAACTTCGTCGCCTGGTGCGTAGCGGTTTTGATTAGTGCCGACGGAAATGTCTAGTTGGCGCTCGGCCATATCAAACGTAACGACGGAATCCCCCTCACCGTTATAATAATCTGTCGCCTCATACTGCGCGCCATCAAACCAGACTCCGCCCAGATAGGTATTAGGTATGTTGTCACCTGAGAATGTAAAAGAATATTCTGGTTCCGTCTGGACCGCATGATCCCGCAATCCGCCGCCTGCCTGGTAAAAAAGATAGCGATTTGGATCAAGGTTTTCCGCCAACGGAGTCTCGCCGGTGACTAGCGCGACACGCACTTCCTCTCCTAATCCGTAGACGGCATCCTCATCCAGATTTTCGATGTGGATGAAACCATCGGCGCTGTATTCGTAAAATCTATATCCTGACCACAGATAGACCGAACGTGTTACTGTCCTGCCTTCATTGTCCGAAAAATTGAGGCCAATTTCATACGAAGCGTTTTCCCCCATCTCAAATTCAAACAAAGCTTCACCCGACTGATTCGTCGTAACGACAAAATCATCAACCGGCACCAAACGACGTTCGTAGCGATAGGTCTTGTGGTTTACTTTGTTGATGAAATCATAGTATTCCCCCGTCTCAATTTTGTCGTATTTTACTTCGCCTATATCTCCTTTTATCTCCTTTCCCTGCACCGGATCGGCCACAATGACGTCTTCCCAAATGCTGAAGTCTTCGGCATTCATTGCTTCCAAATCGAGAAAGTTCAGCGCCAGATTCAGGCGCGCGGCCGTACCATTTACGTCGGTGTCGGCAGCGAGCCACATGTCAGAAGGAAACACCCTGTACTGAAGCGTTGAAGAAATATCGCTGGAGATCGCGGAATCGGAATAGACGGAAAGATAATTATACGACGAAACGTTGTCATAGAGATCCGACTTGAGGACAATCTCCGCCTTTCCATTTGTATCGGTTGTTATTTCACCCGATCCGGAATTTGAACTGTAAGACATGCTGACGTTCGGCGCGGACGTGCCTTCAAAAAATTCCGAACGGATATTCACCGTGTTGTTTTCGTTTTGAACAATTACTTTCTTTTCCGCGTCCAGATTGATGGAATAGCTCGGCTTGACGTATTTCTCGACATACACACTGGAGCTGGCAATCTCCTCGCCCGCCACCGCAATCTTCAGAGTATAATATCCCGGTACGAGATTCGAAAAAGCAATTTCGCCTATAAACGTCGCGTCATCGGACACCTCCACGTCAGCCTGGGCGATGTTGACGCTTTCACCGCTGTAACTATCATAGGCAAATCCCTCAAGAACGGCCTTCACGGATTCGGGCGCAGGGCTGCCGTCTCTCGGTTTGACTAAGCCCCAAAACTTGACCGTGTCTGTCTTTGAATATATCGGCCGATCGACATATACATATTTCCAGTACGCTTCGGTGAGACGCGTGCCGCCCAATTCATAGTAGGGCTGAGGTTGTGACGCGGGCACGACGGTATTTTTTCCCGTCGGACTGCTGACAACGAAGATATGCGAACGTTCCGGACTAAGCGACGTGAGCTCCGCGGGGGTTTCAAATTTCGCGATACCCTGGGTGTCGGTCTCGGCGTCCAGGGATAAACCTGGCGAAGTAATCTTCGCGCCTGAAACCGGACCTTGAGCGCTGACGTCATTCACCCAAAGCAGCGTTTCAGTTGTTGATAAAGCGAGATAAGATGCCTGATTGCTCACCTGAATCCATGATTGGACTGTGGCATCACTAGCAACAGTGTTAATCACATAGTAGCCGTCAGCCAGCGTTTCGGGCAAGACGATAAAATACCGGAAATTTGATTCTTGCGGGGCGGCGGTGAACCTCGCTACTTCCGTCAAACCTTCGGTTGGCACGGTGAAGTTCCGCTGGGCATAGAAAGCCCAAGCCGGGTATTCCGAGTATTCCGCAAAGGAATCACGAAACTGATCAAATCCCGGAAACTGGTAGACAACGAATTCCCGCTGCCTATCGGACGGATAACTGTATACTTCGAGAACCGGTTCACGGTCGCTGGTAAAGTCGAATAATGATTCCTGAAAACTGAAATACTCATAGTCGTTAGAATACTGCGAGTTGCTTGTCTCGAAACGAAATACGTAATCCTCTGCCAGCGTTTCTTCGCTTCCTTCAAACGGCAAGCCGGCTTTAATTGTCACTGTATACAATGTTTCGGGTCGTAGTCCCGAGGGAACAAACACCGCTGTTCTTTTGTGCTTTTCAAATCTGCCGTCCGCTTCGGGAGAAATGTCGAAGTATTCTTCAAAATCATAATAAGCATCGTTTTGAAACGTTACCTCAATGCCGCTGTTGACTGGGACATTCGTGGAGGTGTCGCGAGGCAAAGACCCGGCCACTTTCACGATTTCTTTTACCTGGTATGCCCAGCGATACTCTCGTTCCTCGTCAGTTTCTGCCGTATCGTCGCTTTTCGCCTCGGTAGTAGATATTGAAAACTCATAGATTTCATTTTCTGTTAGCGGCGATTCCGGCGTCAAAGTAAATGTGTTTGCGGAAGTCTCCCGCACGGCAAACTCAAGCGCTGGTTCGATGTTTAAACTTTCCGCCACTTCCACGTCGGTAATATCTTCTTTGCTGGTCAAGATAAACGAGCTGTCAACGTCCACCCCAAGGTTGTCACGCGACTCAGGAATCAGTGCGAAATTATCCTCAGCGTATGCCGGACTGACCGGAATAAACGGCTTGTCCGGTTCTTTGTCCGTAGCGTTTCTACCGCTCAATCCATACCACGCGCCAGCTCCAACTATTATTACAGCTCCAATCCCAAGCGCAACCCATTTCGCTGGAAATTTCATTTTTTTGTCATTAGCTATTACCTACTATCATTATACTCCTCTCAAAGTCGTGCGTTCAAGTACGCGCTTTGACGCTAGAAGCCGATCAAAAACAAGAACAATAGGAGCATCTCCACTCTCGAAAAGAGTCTTCGACCCGCCACTACTTGAAGCACATAGCGTGCCAAAAATGTATTTTTCACAAGTACGCACAATTTGTCGGCTATATACACGACTTTGTGGTGTGCTCCAAAGACCGATCGTTACAGCTTCATAGTCACGCCAAGAACAAGCTACCAGCGGGATTTCAGATAGCGCCATAAATCGCGCAAGTGGATGGTGATGTGGTTGAGAGCTGCGGCGATAAAAATTGTTCCAAACAAGGTGTGGTAATACAGCGACGAGCGGCCAAAAATTCTAAATGATTCGCCCAAAAGTTGCAGAATGCCGGAAATTATAATAAACAAAGTGGCGATCAACAAGGCGCTGCTTGAAAAACGCATGATAAATTTACGATTCAGGATCGGGCGTTGTTTCAAACCGAACGCAGTGTAGCTTACCCAGACTGTAATCATGAACAACACAAACCAGACAATGGCAATTGGCTGGACAAAAGGATAGTCGTCAAACATGACAAGAGTATATCATGTTCAAGGGACTACCATCAAAAACCTGAGAATGCTTGTTAATTAAAATCAGCTTCGATGATGAAACGCAAAGTCCGAACCAGTATGGAGATAAAAGCCGCCAAAAAGGCAACCCATAACACAATACGCAATACCATGGCCGCCCATTCCCAACCCGGCCACACCGCGAAATCAAACGGGAAAACAGACACCGTCACCCAGGTACTCCATAAATTCAGGCCGTCATTCAGCGTTTTGCCTACATAGAACACTGAGCGGATGTGGATGAAGATAAGAAAAAACCAGGTGATGATAATACCAACCGCCGTGATATTGATAATTCGCAATACCTGAGCCCAATCGTCAGTCAGGATGGGGAAACCCCAGATCTCCAGGGAATTGACGAACCATAGCCAAATAACCGTACCGATGATTCCACCAACAGCATCTGAATATTTGAAACCTTTCGTTTTCTTTTTTGGCTTTGGCTGAACAGACGAAAGTACCGGCCTGTCTTCTGATTCTATTTCCTTGCTGCCATTCGATTGTCCTGCTGCCTGAGCTTCTTGATTATTCACGGCCTTAGTATAATCCAGAAATTTTTTATTCGCAAGATGCTATTTTAAACTTTTTTGGAGCCAAGCTTCAATCATGTCTTTTCCGTTTTGAAAAGCGATGTCGCGCGGGATTTCGTCACGCTTAAACCATTTGAGCTTCTCAATATCGTCACCAGGCCTGAGCTCACCCTTGATTCTTTTGCCAATAAAGCAAATATTCAAGGTTGGTTCCTTGGTCGGACCATATACATCCATAAAAAAACCCAACAGCTCATAGGGATCAACTTCCAAGCCTGTTTCTTCCCGAACTTCCCTGATTGCACCATCTACCGGATGTTCACCGTTATTTAAAAAACCTTCGATAACATCCCATTTTCCTTTTGACGGCTCAATGCGGCGCCGGCCGAGAAGCAGACGCCCCTTATCAAGGATTAAAACGCTCGCTGTAGGCTTCGAATTCCGGTACAACACAAAACTGCATTTCCTGCATTGCAGTTTATTCTCACCCTCGTCCAATGTGTATTTACCGCCGCATTTCGGACAATAATCGTATAGCATCTTTTTTTGTTTATTCTTTAGAACGAGACAGGAAGTAAGACTGCAGGTGTTCAACGACTATCTCACCAAGACGCTGCCTTGTTTCAATACTATGCCCGGCGACAACTTTGGGAAAAATTACTTTTGGCAAAGAATGATATAGCTGATAGTTTTCCTCACCCGCCGAATAATCAAAAATCGCGTAGTTGCCATCTCGTGCAATCCACTGGAGAAACGCTTCATGGTCGAACACTTTTCCCATACTTGCTTGAATGACGACCGAACCGCGGTTGATATGCTCAAATTCTTTCTTGCCAAGAATATTGAGATTTGAAGGAGTGCTGATACAGACAATTTCGGAAGTTTTCAACAATTTTCCGATGTCGGCGTACCGCGCGCCCTTTTCTTCCCACTCCGTCTTCCGACGCGGACTAAAATACCGCGTTCGCATTTTATACGCCAGCGCCAGACGGGCAATTGATTGCCCCAACGCGCCAAGGCCAATAATCCCGAAAGTTCGACCCATGAGTTCATGAGGCTCGTCCTTCCATTGATACTTCCCTATTCCTCTGAGAAGCATGGCAAGCTGCATGAAAATAAACTCAGCCGCCGGATCGTCACCGTAGTCTTTCACATTTGTCAATACAATTGCTCTCTTCGTTATCTCACTCCGATCAACATTCTCCAGGGAAGTGCCGCAAACGCCGATGTATTTCACTGAAGGACAATGATCGATATAGCGCTTTGTAATTTTTACTCGCGGACTGATCAAAACAATCTCCGCCTTTCCTGTCCGTTTGATAAGATCTTCTTCGTTTGCGGGTTCTTCTTGTGCAAAAACAATATCAGAATTTGATACACTCTGGATATTCTCCTCAGCTTTTTCAAGCAAGCTTATGTTATCGAGAACAGCAATAGAGTATCGCATGAAATATTTCTAGGCTCCTACTTTTTGATTGGTGGCAGGGGTACTAGGATTCGAACCTAGAATAACGGTTTTGGAGACCGTTGTGATAGCCATTTCACTATACCCCCATCATCAATCGAAAAGTATTATGATCAACTGACCGCGTGTTTTACGAAGATTTCAGTTTCAGCCATTCCAAAGCCATCTCTTTTTTCTCAAAAAACTTTATCCTGCCCGTCTGCGCTTTACCTTTCATTACGACGCGCCTAATGGCTACCTGGTATGACCTTGCCGCGCTCAGTATGGCGATGACGCTAGCTGACGGCGACTGTAAAAGATGTTCAATAATAGCGTCAATACTTATCGTGTCGGCTGATTGAACCTGAAGTTTAGAAAAGTCAATCACCAGCCCCCATTTCTTTTCCGGAAACTGCTGCGTCAGCCCAGCAAGCTTCTGCCAGATCCAAGCAAACTCTGTTTCAGGCGTATCTTTCCGGCGCTCTGAACCGAAACGGAGTACCACCGCGTTATCTTCGACACTGAACGTAGTGCCAGATTCGCTGAAAACTTCCTCCAACATATGCTTACTTTGTCTCTTTATGCGAAGTATGCTTTTTGCAACTATTACAGAACTTCTTCAGCTCAATTCTGTTCTTCAAGGTTTTCTTGTTCTTGTGCGAGTGGTAGTTCACCTTCTTGCACACGGTACATTCAAGTTTGATCAGGTTGTCTTGGGACATAAGGTTGGTTAATTGGTTGATTAGTTGATTGGTAACATTGGCGTGGCAGCTACTATTCTGTTTGTCGTCGGATACCGGTATGCCGGATCAAAGCGTTCAGGCTTCTGGTTAACTGTTCATACTGAGAATCCAGCAACGCAAAGGTCTTATTCTCAATAAAATTCACTCCTTTGGCGACCCGGATATGACTTCTTGTTTCAAATATTTCTCCTCTAGCGATGTACAAAACGCGAATACAGTCTGTATATGAAAATCTTCCCTGGCTTTCAGCAATGTTCGCAGCAACTGCATTCGCCGACCTGCGTAGCTGTAATGTTAATCCGTACTTTTCTTCTCTGGGAAATAAATGTGTGTGTTGGTAGATTTGCAGAACTAAGTCATATGCATTTTTCCACACTTCCCACTCCGTAAATGACCGAGGCATGGCTATTCTCCATATCTCCCTGCCGCTTTTTCAAGAATCTAATTAACCAATTACTCAGCAACTAATTACTAACCCCGAACCCGTGGAGCCGGAGAGAGGATTCGAACCCCCGACCTTCACTTTACAAAAGTGTTGCTCT
>JAUYLJ010000017.1 GCA_030699685.1 bacterium
GGATTTACCCCACAGGAAAGGGCGTGGATGACTAAGTTTTTGAACAAAGGATTTGTCGATGTCTGGCGTCATGCTTTTCCTGACAAAGTTCAATATACCTGGTGGAGCCAACGGGGCGGAGCGCGCGGACGGAACGTGGGCTGGAGAATCGACTGCCTCTGTGCTAGCGAAAAGTTTTTGCCCAAGACATCCAACCCGGTTATTTACGATCAGGTGATGGGCTCCGATCACTGTCCGATCGGACTGACGGTCGAATAAACTAGAATCAGTCATAGTAACAATAATTGTGTTTCAGCTGACTCCATGAAGCCTCGTTTGCTATTATTAACCAATACGGCGAACGAAGATCCGGGAGAACATCATTTTCTGGCTGATTTTTTGCGCGAAATGTTCCTGGAATGGATTTTTCAGAGCGGACAAGGGAACGTTTTCTCAAAGATTTCCAGCGATCAATCCGAAGAACCTTTTGACCAAAAGGTCAATCGTCTTTTTACGCCAGCCTTGGCAATATCAAGAACCGTGGACGCGTAAGTGAAAGCGGCTTTTTTAATTGTATTTGTTCATCGCTTCCGGCAGGCCTTTTTCTAAAGCGAGTAAAATAGCATCGCGGGTTTCATCAATAATGCTGGGGAGGATTTTTTTCTGTTCTTTGGAAAAAGGGAGCAGTACGAAGCGGGCCGTGGTCAGCTTGGCGTACTGCGCTTCCTTGGCTTCTTCGTCTGAGAGCTTGATACCGACGCGGAAACGGGCAAAATCGTCCGTGCCCACAGCTTCAATCACTGAGGTGACGCCGTTGTGCCCGGCTGATGAGCCGTAGGGTTTGATGCGTATGCGACCGAATTCGATATCGATATCGTCATAGATCAGCCATAGGTCGGCCGGCTTCAACTTGTAATATTGCAGGATGCTTCTGACTGCTTCTCCCGAATTGTTCATGTAGGTGGTTGGGACGGCCAGCAGAGCTTCGTTGGCACCGCGAATCGACCCGATAGTTGCCTTTAGTTTCCGGTTGACCTGAAAAGGCGAGTCGCCATGTTTCACCAGCGAAGAGAGTACCATCGCGCCGGAGTTATGGCGCGTGTCAGCGTAGCGCGTTCCGGGATTTCCCAGTCCGATAATGCATTTCATACTCGGCCTCGATAGGGTTTGAAAAATATTTTAACCGGTGTACCTTCGAATCCGTACTCGCGGCGCAATTGATTCTCGACGAATCGCAAGTATGCTTGCGGGAGGTTTCCCGGGATATTGGCGCTTAGAGAAAAGGTTGGAGGATTGACGGAAACTTGCTCGAGTTTCAGTTTAACTCTTTTTCCTTGTTTAGCGGTTTTGAGCGGCGGCCTCTGCGCTCCAAGCAGGACGGCCATCATTCGTGACAGTTCGTCGTTGTCGATGCGCTTGTACCCCTCAGCATGGGTTCGGATCACTGTCTTGAGAATATTCCGCAAGCCGGCGCCGGTAGCGGCCGACACCAGGAGGACAGGCGCCCACTCGGTTCCAGTCAGTCTTTCTCGCGCCTCCTTGAGGATCCTTGTACGTTGATCGGCCTGAATAAGATCTGATTTATTTAAAATAAACAACAGGCCTTTTCCTTCGTCGACAACTTTGGCGGACAATCGCCGATCTTGGCTGCTGACCGGCTCGCTGACATCAAGCACAATAGCCACGATATCAGAATGACCGATCATGCGCAAGGTTTGGGTCGTGCTTTGTCTCTCGAACTGGCCCTGCATTCCGGAAGCGGCGCGAATGCGGCTTTGTTTCCGTAAACCGGCAGTGTCTACTATGACAAAGTGGCGGTCGCGGTAACGAAATTCTATATCTAGGGGATCGCGTGTGGTATAGGGCTCCGGTGAGACGATGGACCGTTCTTCATTGACGAGGGCGTTGATGATGGATGATTTGCCCACGTTTGGCTTACCGATGAAAGAAAGGCGAATCGGTCTTTCACTGATCCCGGCAATCGAGGTTTCTTCGGGAAGAACATGATCAACCGCATCCAGTAGGTCGCCGGTTCCGTTGCCGTTTCGGGCAGAGACTTGATGGATTTGACTGAACCCAAGTCTACCAAAATCAGGACTAACCTCGACCCGATGACGCTGTGAGTCTATCTTATTAACCACAAGAAATTTGGGCTGGGGCGCTCGGCGGAGCCGCTGAGCCAAAAGGCGATCTTGTGGCAGGACATCGCTTTGTCCGTCCACCACCAAGAGGATAGCATCGGCGCGGCTTAATGCTATTTCCACCTGACGTTCGATAGCTGATTCCATATCGGTCGATGTGCGGCCCTCCAGGCCCCCCGTGTCGATAAGGGTCCACGTTTTTCCTCGCCAAATAACTTCAGCGGTATTGCGATCCCTGGTGGTCCCCGGTAGAGGAGAGACGAGCGATTTGGCTGTTTCCGTCAGACGGTTGAAAAGCGATGATTTTCCCACATTCGTCCGTCCGACTAAGACGACAGCCGGTTTCTTTTCCTGGTCCACCTCAGACCCCCAACCCGGGAGTGTCGGCAGACAGATTGCCCGCGGCATCAGTTCCCAATATGATCAAAAAGTCCGCGCTAGGTTCGATTGGAGTGGGATTGCCGGCGGCGTTATCTGGCATTTCATCAAAACCAAGTTGATTTGAAGAAACGTCAAGCGGGCCGGGCGATGTACTGTTTTGTGAAAACACGTTCTGAGCGGAGTGTACTCGAGCAGCTAGCGTTTGTGAAAGTTGTTTTAGCGTATCGGGCTTCTGGCCGAATGTCAGGTCGTAAATGACCGTTTCCGGAGATTCGGAAATTTCGGCATTGCCGACACTGACCACGTTGTAACTCAGTTGGCGTAACATTTGAGCGGTAGTATCGGCGAGGCCGTTTATCCTCGTGCCGTTCTGGACCTCGATAGTCGCTTCCTCGTTCGCCAGGGAAGTGAAAGAAAAAATGTTTTTCGCCAGGCTGCGTATCTCCGAATAGTCGTCAATGCCGGCGCGCGGCGTCACGATATACGCTCCGTCAATAGTGGTGTCGGAGACGAGCAGGCCGCCAGCTGAAGTGTCCAAGACCCGGTTGACGATTTTGGAGGTATCGGCCTCTTTCAGCAAGTTGGCCAGTCGAACCGCCTCCCAGACTTCCATGTTGGTTTTGAAATGCGCGCCGACCGCGTCTGAAATTTCTATCACCTTCTTCGGATTAATCAGGGTGTCGAAAGACAGTAATTTTTCTTTTGCGGCCGCCAGGACGCGCTGCTGGCGGCGGGAACGGGCAAAATCCGATCCTTCGCCGTTATTGCCGTGCCGCGAGCGGACGTATTTGAGCGCGGTTTCGCCGTCCATCATTTGCTGACCGGCCTTGAACGATACCGGGTCATATCCGAAATTTTTATCAGGAAACTGATAATCAGTGAAGCTGTTTTCCACAGCGATGTCTACTCCACCCAACAAATCAACTACTTCCTCAAAGCCCGAAAAATCAATTGAAGCGTAGTAGTGTATAGGTTGCTTCAAAATCCCCTCCAGGGTTGTCGCCAGCAATTTCTCGCCGCCTTTTTTTGGATCTTCTAAATACCCAAAGGCGTTGGCGTTGTTAATTTTTCCCCATCGATAGCCCGGTATCTCCACGAAAAAATCACGAGGGATGGACAGAAGCGCCACTTCTTTCGTTGAGGGCTTGAGGCTGGCGACGATAATCGTGTCGGCCAAATACGCTCCTTGATGGCCGGAACCGCCCATGCCGACCAGCAGGATATTCACTCGATCAAGATCTTCGCCATTGATTTGCTTATCGCCGCTCGTAACTAGGTGTTTAATCTGATCAAAGAATCCGGCTTCCTGCCGTCCAAAAATACTCTCACTCGAAAATATCACCCGATACGAAAGGGAGAATCCAAGAATCAAAACAAAAACGAGCGCGTATAAGCTGATTTTCAGCGTTCGTGTTGGCCAGCGACGTTTCGCTTTCATGGGTTGCGCAGGAGTCGCCGGAACATCATGATGTACCACGGTATTGAGAGGCGCCGTATTGTGGTCGACTGGCGCTTCTTTTTTCGCGGGTTTTCGTTGAGATATTTTCCTCACCATCACCAGAATTATACTCAATTATTCGTGCTTAGTCAAAGCGCCGGAGGGCTTGAGAACGGAGCGTAATTTGAAGAAAGAAGTGCCACGAATGTTGGCCATGATCAGAGCGATCAGCAAAGGGACGAGAAATCCGGCTGTGCGCGAGAGCAAGACAACAATTGCCGCCGCTTCATTGCTCACGCCGAGTATGCCATAAAGAAAGAGCATGGACAGATCCTGCGCGCCGATGCCGAGAGGCAAGAACGACAAGATGGCGGCCAGGGTGCCGATAGATTCCACCCCCAAGACTGCCAGGGAAGAGATGTCAATGTGAAGTGCTCTCAGCGCCGCCCAGGAAAGAAGCGCTTGCGCGAACCACGTGGCGAAAGTATACAGAGAAATAGAGACGAGAAATTTTCTTTTTCCTGAAAACCGCAGATTGGCCAGTTGGTCGTACATGGTTCTGAAACGATCCGGGACGAAGCGACGCAGCCAGTGCAAATGTCGCAAGATGAACAACAAGGCGGTCATAATGGCAATCAGCGCGATAAAAGCCCATATCAAATTAGATCCCGGCATGAACTGAAGCGCGAAAATAATCCCCGCCAGGCTCAATAGCAGGAAATCAAATATGCGCTCAAAGATCGTTAGAGCGGTGCCAGTCAGCACGGGCACAGACTTGCGTTGCAGCAGATAAATCTTGCTGGCCTCGCCCAGACGGCCGGGCGTCATCATGGCGATGGCGATACCCACCATCTGGACATAGGCAGTATCGGAGAATGAAAACCGGTATCCATAAAACTGAAGCACCGCTCCAAAACGGAGTATTTTGAAAATGATGCTCAAGCCAAAAAAGGCCAGTCCGATAATCAACCACTCTATTTCCGCCTGGACGAACAGTGACCTGATGCGATCGTATTCCAAGGTCGACAAAAAGTAGATCAGAAAACCGACGATCGCCAGGTTTAACACGATAAAAATTACTTTTGCCGCCTTCATAATGTGTCGATTATTTTTCACCCAAAGTATACCATGCTTTTTTGCCTGCGACGACTCAAAAATCATCTTTATGGCAATCAAAAGCTACTCAAAACATATTATATAGAACGAACAGGACTTTTTTGAAAATAAAATGTTAAATAAAGCTCCTGCCCCCTCAGATTGGGCAGGAGGATCGTAACCCCTCCATCAGGTGTCATCTCATCGGCCCGTCAGTTGGCTAGTCAGCCGTCCGACCGGCATCCGGGTCATCCAGTGGAATCTCACCAGCCTGCTGTGCGGCCAGTTGCTCCAGGGTACTGACCCCTCCATGTATATAGAAGCGCTCCTCACAGACGGAACAGATGAGTACATCGCGTTCCGGCGCTACCGTATGTCTCCGAAGTCCCCCTTCCGGATGGGTCTCGTGCACACACAGGTGCAGTTCGACCTCATTCTCCACCCTGGGTACCAGAGCCGCTCCATGCTCGTTGGCCACCACTCGATTGACCTGCGTTGTCGGCATTTTCCCTCCCTTCTCAGGCATGAGGACATCAATAGGACTAGTTTCTATGTACCAAATATGCGCATTGCCGTCAAATTATTCCAGCAAGAGTCTATTCTGTATTAGTTTGTGATAAGCAATCTCTGAATGTGCATACCGGCCAGAAGAGCATCAACTGCTACGTGGACAACGCTTTCCCGGACGGTGCCTGGCATCAGTTCTGGAGCGCCCCGTTCCAGCTCTCCGCCTCGGACCTTTCCACTTACCCCAAATTCGGGGTGAAGTTGCCACCGGGCTCGATCGGCAGTTTCCGCTTCGATGGCGTCGCCATCGTCGAAACGGAACTGTGTCAGTGACTCTCGCACCTTTTTTACCTTAACCCCCGCTCTTGTAAGAGAGCGGGGTTTTTCTATCCTTTGATAACGTTTGCTTTTGAGAAAAATGTTTGGTATACTGGAGCTGATTTTTGTATTTTCTTCAGTGGATAAAGGGTTTTTTCACAGTTCCAATATTATTGATGATGAGAATCCGTAGCTTCCGGCGATGGTGGATCTGGTTCCGCTCTGGCGGCCGGTTCTGCCTGCGACCCGCCTAAGGTCAGCCAGGGGGAGGGAGGAAGCGCTTCCGTAATACTGTCGAGGCCGGTGGGCGGCTAGCTCAGCTGGTTAGAGCGCTATCCTCACACGATAGAAGTCACAAGTTCGAATCTTGTGCCGCCCACTGGATTCGCCAGCTTCATTAGGCCTTACCTGAGAGCCGACGTTACCTCATTCCAAAACTACATTTATATTTTCTTTCTATGACGTATCTCGATAAAATCAACAAACCTCGAAAAGGGTTTGAGCTGAAAGAAGACCCTAGCGATCGCGGAGAAGGCTTTATGAAGTCGGCTAGCGGTTTTGTCATTGAAATAGTCAAGGTAATCGTGATTTCTCTTGCCATCATTATTCCGGTGCGATATTTTCTGATCCAGCCTTTCTATGTCAAAGGCGCATCGATGGAACCGAGTTTTTATGACAATGAGTATTTAGTGATCGACGAAATCAGCTATCGTTTTTCTGAACCCAAGCGGGGCGACATCATCGTTTTTCGATATCCGCAGAATGAGTCGCAATTTTTTATTAAACGTGTAATCGGTTTGCCTGGGGAAACTGTCGAAATCCGGAATGGACACGTCGTCGTTTCCAACGATCTCTATCCACGGGGGCAGGTGCTCGATGAGACGGACTACCTGTCGGAAGACGTTCTGACGCCGGGGCATGATGAGGTTACTCTGGGCTCAGGACAGTTTTACGTGTTGGGCGATAACCGCGAGCAAAGCTTGGATTCTCGCCGGATTGGCCCAATTGATGAAAAGTACGTGGTAGGGAAAACCTGGCTCAGGGCTTGGCCTTTCAGCAAGTGGAGGATATTTGACGCTCCGGAGTACGAGTTTGAGGCCGAGCAATGAACAAGAAACCATCCTCGAAAGGCAAGATCAACCAGCCACGCTTAGTGCGGGGCATGAAAGACATTCTTCCCAGCGAGAGTAACTATTGGGAGCACATTCGAAAAGTCACTGAGCGTTTGGCTCAAGACCATGGATTTTCCTTTGCCGCCACTCCCATTCTCGAAGACAAAAATCTTTTCGTGCGCTCAATCGGGGAAACTACCGATATCGTAGAAAAAGAAATGTTTTCTTTCGTTGACCAGGGAGGCGACACTCTCGTCCTGCGTCCTGAAAATACTGCATCCATAGTCAGAGCCTACATCGAGCATGGCTGGGTCAATCTTCCGCAACCGGTAAAAGTCTGGTATTGGGGATCGATGTTTCGGCGCGAAAGACCGCAGGCCGGACGATATCGCGAATTTCATCAATTCGGGTTTGAAACCTTAGGGGACGGTCAGCCGGTCAATGACGCCCAGCTGATCATGTTGGCGTATAATTTTTTTCTGGATCTGAAGCTTGATGTGAGTTTGCAGATCAACAGCCTGGGAACCAAGGAGAGCCGTGAAAAGTACAAGAAGGTATTGGCGGAGTATTACAAATCCCACAAGCGCAAGCTTTGCGATGATTGTAAAAAGCGTTTGCTGAAGAATCCGTTGCGGCTTCTTGATTGCAAGGAAGAACAATGCGCGGAACTGGCGATTGACGCTCCACAGATTATCGATTATTTAAGCGAAGAAGATACTCACCACTTCACTCAAGTGCTGGAGTATTTGGATGAGCTGGAGTTACCCTATTCTTTGAACCCGCGCATCATGCGCGGACTGGACTACTATAGCCGGACAGCATTTGAGATCTGGCCGAATGAGGAGCCGGGAGCGCGTCAAAGCGCGCTGGGCGGCGGCGGACGATATGATGGCCTGGCTGAGTTGCTAGGAGGTCGGCCCACGCCAGCGGCTGGATTCGCGGTGGGAATCGAACGGGTGATCGCGTTGCTTCGTGAAAGGCAGGTGTACATTCCCGGTCCAGATACTCCGGATATTTTTTTGGCACAGCTTGGCGACGCCTCGCGTCGGCGGGCATTGAAGCTTTTTGACGAGCTTAGGCTGGCGGGGTTTACCGTGGCGGAAAGTTTTTCAAAAGACAGTATCAAACAGCAGCTTGAGGTGGCAAATAGGCTAAATATCAGCATCACCTTGATATTGGGGCAAAAGGAGATTATCGACGGGACCATCCTGTTTCGCGACATGGAAAGCGGCACCCAAGAAGTCGTTAATTACGACAAAGTGATACAAGAATTATCAAAGAGAATCGATAAAGTCAGAAATCACAACGACATCAAGATCACGCGTTCGGAAAACCCAATACCAAGGGAAGACGAAAACAATGAGTGATTGCGTATTTTGCAGAATACTCGCTGGTGAGCTGCCGTCGAAAATGGTGTACCGGGATGACCGCGTGGCCGCTTTTAACGACATTCATCCTAAAGCCCCAACGCACGTTTTAGTCATTCCCACTCGCCATGTCACCAGGCTTTCTGAAACTAAAGAAGATGATAGGGAAGAGCTCGGATATCTGTTGGAACGTGCCAGGCACGTGGCCGAACTTTTGGGTGTCAGCCGGGCTTTTCGTCTGGAAGTGAATAATGGTGAAGAGGCGGGACAGCTCGTGCCCCATCTGCATATCCACATTTTATCGGAAAGTCAGCCAAAAAACTGAAATTTGACCGTAATGATGATTCGTGGTATATTTGACCACGAAATTACTTACTAATACCTTGTATATAAGGGAGGTGAAGAGCGTGGTCGAAGTACGTCGGAAGGAAGGCGAGTCAGGGGAAAGCGTTGTGAGGAGATTCACCCGGAAGGTGCAGCAAAGCGGTTTACTCCTTCGAGCCAAACGACGTCGATTCTATGAACCAGTGCAAACCAAGCGGCAAATAAAGGAAGATGCCATTCGCCGTAAGGGAGTGAAGGACAAGCGCGAGTATCTGAAACGCATAGGCAAGCTGGAAGAGTGGATGGAGCGTCAAGGATATCGCAGTTATAAAGGAAGCAAAAAATAATTGACACCAAAAGCGTTGTCAATTCGAGAGGAAATAGAACGACAACTGAAAGAAGCGCAAAAGCAGTCTCGTCACGTGGAGATATCCACGTTGCGTCTGCTTTTGTCATCACTAAAAAATTACGAAATCGCGCATCGTGGCGAAGAAATTACCGACGATTCAGTATTGAAAGTGGCCAGGCAAGAAGTGAAGAAGCGCCACGAAGCGATTGAAGCGTACACGAAGGGGGGACGAAACGAGCTGGCCGAAAAAGAGCGTCAAGAGCTTGAAATACTGCAAAATTTTTTGCCTCCCGAGATGAGTGACGATGACATTCGCGAAATAATAGATTCTGTTATCAGCGAGCTCGGCGAATCACCCAATTTTGGACAGGTGATGGGGGCGGCGATGAAAAAAGCGGGTCCAAACGTCGATGGGAAAAAAGTAAACGTCCTAGTCAAGCAACGTCTGAATGAATAGTCAATAATGAAAAATACTCGCAAAAGATTCTTCCAAGGTCTGGGCTTGTCACTGGTGGTCGGGGGAGTTTTTTTGTCGGGATTCCTGGGCATTGCGCAGGCCGTGGAAGTCAACAATTTTGGTGAAAATTTGGGGTTTTCCACGTCGCCGCTCGAAAACCAAATCATTGCCATTCTTACTTGGATCCTGGGCTTTCTAGCCCTGATCGCGGTTATCTTCATTATCTATGGCGGTTTCATCTGGATGACTGCCGCTGGAAATGCTGACAGAATTGACCGAGCGAAAAAAATTATCTTGGGAGCGCTCATCGGGCTGGTGATCATCCTCTTATCCTGGGCGATCGTCTGGTTTGTGATCAGCGGCATACTCGAGTCTGGTGAGGGCGGCCCTTTCCCGCCTGATGATGACCCGCCCCCCGGGGACGGCCCTGGGGGGGCGACGGAGTTTTTTGTCCAGTGGCACACTCCGGCTTCCGCTGAAACAAACGTCTCTCTTTGCCGCGGAATGCAGGCAAAATTCAACAAGGCGGTCAACGAAGGGACGGCCACCGCGAATATTACAATGACAAACGTGGCAGATGGCACGAGCGTCTCGGGAAGTTTTGATTATTCATCTGATAGCCGTATCGTCAGCTTTGACCCGGACGGATTATTGAATTCCACCACTTGGTATCTGGTGGATATGCCCGAAGCTGTTGAAAGCGCTGATGGGGATAGCCTCACTCCGGAAATCTGGCAGTTTCAGACTGGGCTAGAGGAAGATCCTGACCCTCCTGTTGTTTCGAATACCTGGCCAAATAACGGCGACTCGGATATTTGTCTGACCACGCCGATTGTCGTCGAATTCAACGAACCGATGGACGCGCTAACCTTGAAAGCGGAAAACGTCGAAATTTCGCCGGTCGAACCCTCCGGGTTGAGCATTATTGATTTTGACGTCGTAAACGACAGGACAATTTCGTTCAGGACCAATCTCCCGCTTAATCCTGATACAAACTATTTTGTGACTCTGAAGAGCAGCGATCTTAATCCCGTGGATCCCATCGCTGACGCCTGCGGCAATCCTTTGGACGGCGACGCGAACGGAACCCCAGAACCGTCATACGTTTGGAGCTTTACCACGGGTACCGACGCGGGCTGCCCCCCAACTATTACCTCAATGGCGTCTTCGGGATATTATGAAAGCATTCTGACGATTGAGGGATTCAATTTCACTGATATCGCCCAGGAAGTCGTATTTTTTGACCAAGCAAATGCCGACTCTAATTGCTTTGATGGAAATTTCTGGCCCGGAGTCGGCTGTGTCAGCTCCTGGTCGAATACCCAAATACAAGTACAGGTTCCTGCTGACGGCGGAGTGACGACCAATGGAACCAATGACGGTCCGGTGCACGTACTAGTTGGAGGAGTGGAGAGTAATTCTGAGAATTTTGACCTTCGATCGCCGTATATAAATAACGTACTGCCGGACAGCGGCGGCCCAGGCAAGGCTATTACTATTAGCGGTGAGAATTTTGGCGGTTCTGAAGGAACAGTCTGGTTCCGCAAGCTAGGCGGCCCGGATATCCCGGGTGAAACTGTTATTTGTGAAGACGCCTGGCAGAATGAACAGATTATCGTGGCCGTGCCCGACGGTTTTGTGGAGGGCGACACAGTGTGGATACAAATAGAGAAAGAAGAAAGGCGATCCAATCTGTATCGGCCTTTCACGATAAGCAATGAAGGCGGACCGGTTCTTTGCGATATTGAGCCGAGCTGCGGAGTGGAAGGCGATCCAGTCATTTTTTCCGGCGATGGATTTGCCGATTCTCCTGGAGCGGTCAACTTTGGCGGCGCGAATGCGGGCATTGACGCGTGGGCTCCAACTGAAATCACCGCCTTTGTTCCAGCTGTGGCCGATGGAGAGGATATTGATGCCGCGGTTTGGCAAAACGGCTGGAGCAATCCTTTACCTTTTAATAAGCCTTGTGGCCCCGGAGATGACGATGATGACGGCGTCCACGCTGAATGCGCCGGATTAGTCTGTATTGAGGCGGCTGGGGGAGGCCCCGACCTTTGTTCTGATGACGCTGATTGCACTGAGTCAGGTGACACGCACTCGGAGTGCAACGCGCTTGAACAGTGTACGGTCGTCCCCGGGGCAGGTTCGAACGAGTGTCTCGATAGCACCGATTGTGAAACATCGGGTTCGGGCGCAGCCTGTAGCAGTGATCTTGACGCTTGTGTGCCGGACGATTCACTTTGTGCGATAGTAGGAGAAGAGTGCCGACCCTCTGATTGTAGCTGCCGCGTCCCTGCAGCGTACGCTTGCAGCTCTGACACCTGGAGCTGTGTCGCCGATCCCGTCGCTTGCGGGGCTGACGCTGTGTGCAATACTTCCTGCCAATGCGACCCGCGGCCGCAAGTGGTCACCTGGGTGCCTCAGGGAAGTGATATTTGTCGAAACTCCATGATTGAAGTAGGGTTCGACCAGGCCATGACTCGCGGCACCATAAACAATACGACAGTAACCGTGACGGCCGGCGGCGCGCCCGTTACGGGGTCATTTTCCTACCCCAACGCCAGTCGATTCCGCCTCAATCTTGGCTTGCTGGAGCCGAACACTGAGTATGCCGTATTGATCACCGGCGGCGACGCTGGAGTGCTCAACACTGATGATGTAGGCATGAATGGTGATTTTTCTTGGAGCTTCACTACTTCGGATACGGTCTGTGAGGTGACAAAAGTTGTCGTGGATCCGAGTTGGAAACTTTTTACTCAGAACCTCGAAACCCAGAGTTATATGGCCCAGCCCTATCATAACGATATCCCGCTGGCTGAAGCTCCGGGAGTGTACGAGTGGGATTGGTCATGGGAATCCCTTAATACGGGTATTATCACCGTGACAGACAGTGATGATCCGGAACAGACTGGTACGGCGGACAACACAAACGGCGAAACTGAAATCCACGCCGAACTTGATGTAACAACGCCGGGATTGGAGAAAACCGTGATTGGCAGTTCGACTGCGGTCGTTTCGTTATGCGAAAATCCCTGGCCACGGGATGTCTGGGGGGATTGGCCCTATGTCGAAGCGAATACCGGCTTCTCAATCTGGTACTGTCTGGATGAAGGATTGCCTGGCTTCACCCAGATTGTGGAAACCAATGGCCCGCCCGAAGTGGTGCGCGAAGTCTTTTTCACGGGCCTGCAAGTTTGCCAGGACAGCTCCATCGACTGTAGTCCGGCGGCGGGAGGAGCAGGCGTTTGCGATCCTTCCCAGCCTTGCACAACGCTTGAGGACGTTGTTGGTATTCGAGTAATGCCGAATACTGACACTAAATATTCCCCAGAACTCTGGTTTGAAAAAAACCTTCCGGAAGAGAACATCGGTAATCCCAACGTACGTTTGACTGATGGGTATGAGTCAATTTCGGTCGGTCGTACCCGATACGTCGCGGCCACCCATCTCGCCGGCAGCTTGTACGCGAATATGTATCTCTTGTCGCGTGATGAAGACGCAAGCGAGGTGACGAAAACCATACTTTCCGAAATGGCCAATCGTTGGCGTTTCAACGTGAATGTTGGAGATGAAACAGTGAAGCAGCAATTGCGAAATGATATGGCGAGAATGAGTGCCCTCCACGACGTTCGTGATGTTGTTGAAGATTATTACGCGCTGCATCTTGAGTACCCCACTCTGGATGTCGGTAGCTATTTGCCGAACCGCAGCACCAGCGCGTGGCCGTCGTGGCAGGCAACGCTCGGAAACGCCTTGGGCAAGAGACTGGCGGTCGACCCGCTCAATGTCTTTCAAGTTGGCGCCAGCTGTGTCGATCCGCCTTTCGAGAGCACCACGTGCTGGCATGAGGAAGAATTTGACGGCCAGTTCGGTGAAGAGGGGGGAGAATTTCAGTGCGATCCCGATTCCCGCGTCGCCATGTATAAATACATTCCAGGTGCCGATGAGCTGGATCCGGGATCCGTGGAGCTGTATACCAACCTAGAATACCCGTCGAGCTGGGTAACCGGCGCAGGAAATCCGTGTGCCGATACGGTCAACTCATCTTGCGGTTGCTTTAATTATTTAGAAACCGTTAGTCCTTCAAGTTAGCATGGCTGAATCACAACAAAAGAAACAGGCTGAAGATATTTTCGCCGCCGTCGATCCGAAGCGACAAAAACCCGCTCAGACTTTGCCCAAAAGTTCGACTTCTTCCGCTCAACCTGCTCCGGCGCCACCGTCAGG
>JAUYLJ010000018.1 GCA_030699685.1 bacterium
GATCGCGACACTGAAAGATGGTTTGGACACGATGGTAGGCGAGCGGGGGGTGAAGCTTTCGACGGGTGAGCGGCAGCGGGTCAACATCGCCCGAGGCATTGTCCTCAACCGCGACATTTACCTGCTTGATGAAATCACGTCCAATCTTGATCGGGAGACTGAGCGGAAGATTCTGGAGTATCTATTCTCAGCCCTCGAAGACAAGACAATCTTGTATGTTACCCACCGCCTGGAGAATCTGCGTGATTTTGACAGCGTATTGCTGTTTGACCAGGGGCGCTTGATAGCCCAAGGAAGCTTCAATGAACTGCAAAACAGCCAGCCGCTTTTCCGGGAGCTGGTTGAGCATCCGGAGCTGATGGTAAGGAAAGAAACGGAAACGAAATTCTAGACTCATTTCAATCTCAATTAAAAATCCCGCGCGATCCTGTGCGGGGGTTTGCCATAGGCCGGCAGACTCACTACACCGAACGCGCGGGTCGCTCGCCGCAAAGCTGTATGGTTCTGCGGCGAAGCGAGAGTGGTGCCGCGCGACTCCCTGCTTGTGGTTGTCCAACTGGGCGTTGATCAAGCAAGTCATCGCGCGGCGAAGAGCATGAGGACGATGATATCAGGAAAGGTGGTTGAGGTCAATATTTTGACGACGGTATGGATGTGGTGTAGCCTGAGATTAGGATGATTCGTTTGTGTTGGGGCCAGCATAAGGAGGTATCCGTGGAACGTTCTGAGATTCTGGAGAGGGCAAGGAAGATAGTGGTTGAGGTGCTTGGTGTAGGCGAGGAAGTTGTGATCGAAAAGGCCCAGTTCAAGGGAGAGTTGGGAGCCGACTCGCTTGATGTCGTTGATCTGATTATGGAGGTCGAGAAGGGATTCAAGATCGAGATCCCGGACGAGGATGCAGAAAAGGTGACAACTTTCGGCCAAATGGTCGACGAGATTGCAAAGCATTTCCAGACCCAAGCCACATCCTGAACCGCCGCTCAGTCTGATCTTTCACGCCCTTCCCTCCAGCGGAAGGGTCTTTGTTTTCTGGACAAGTCCGGACGCTTCCCGTACAATAATCGTGCTCGTAATCATTAAATGACTATAATATGGCGGAAGTTACGGTCACAGACCAGAATTTTGATCAAGAAGTACTGCAGGAGAAATCTTTGCCCGTGTTGGTTGATTTTTGGGCGGAGTGGTGCGGCCCTTGCAAGGCGCTGGCCCCAATTATCGAAGAAGTAGCGAAGGAGCAGGATGGTAAAGTGAAGGTTGTCAAACTTGAAGTGGATGAAAATCCCGAAACAGCCAGCAAATATAACGTGCTAAGCATTCCGACCTTGGCGATTTTCAAAAACGGCGAATTGGTAAAAACAATGGTTGGCCTGCAGAGCAAGGAGAAGATTACCGAAGAGCTGGGCGGCGTCGCCTAACCTCCTTGCTATGCCGTCAACCCCGTTCGCCAACGCTGTGCGCCAGCTAGAAAAAGCCGCGGAAGCAATAGATCTGAATCCGGGCATTTTAGCGGTGTTGAAAAATCCGATCAGGATACTGCAAGTTTCTATTCCGGTTGAAATGGATGACGGGAAAACGAAAGTGTTCAGTGGCTATCGGGTGCAGCATAACGACTCTCGCGGCCCAACCAAGGGCGGTATTCGTTACCACCCGAAAGCGGATCTGGGCGAAGTGAAAGCATTGGCTATGCTGATGACGTGGAAATGTTCCTTGATGAACATCCCGTACGGCGGCGCCAAAGGAGGCATCATCGTCGATCCCAAGAAATTGAGCCACAGGGAACTCGAACGATTGACTCGAGGCTATGTCCAAGGGCTGAATGGATTTATTGGACCGAACCGGGACATCCCGGCACCCGATGTCTATACCAACCCTCAAATCATGGCCTGGATCATGGATGAGTCTTCACGCATGCTTGGGTACAATGTTCCTGGCATTGTGACGGGCAAGCCGGTGGAGATTGGCGGCAGTCTCGGGCGACACTACGCGACCGCTCAAGGCGGTATCGACGTACTGGATGAGGTGTGCGGGTTGAAAGGAGTTAAATGTGATCGAAACAGCCGAGTGGTAATCCAAGGCTTCGGCAACGCTGGAAGTTTTTCCGCCAAGATTCTTTACCAAAAAGGATACAAAGTGGTATCCGTGTCAGACTCCCAGGGAGGCATCTACAACCCCAAGGGGCTGAACCCCTCGGAAGTCGAAGTGTACAAAAAAGAACACGGTACGGTAGTCGGGTTTCCCGGGACGAAGAAGATTAATAACAAGCAGATTCTTGAGTTACCCTGCGATATCTTGATTCCGGCGGCGCTGGACAACCAGATTACTCAAGCCAACGCCGGAAAGATCAAAGCCAAAATTATCCTCGAGCTGGCTAATGGCGCGATTAGCCCGGAAGCCGATGAGAAGCTGGCCAAGCGGAACATCATGTTCATACCCGATATTCTTTCGAATGCCGGCGGCGTGACCGTGTCGTACTTCGAATGGGTGCAGAACCTGCAGCAGTTTTACTGGGATGAGAAAGAAGTGCTGCAGCGGTTGAAGAAAGTCATGCAGGCGGCGTTCCGGCAAACGTATGAGACGGCTCAGCTTCACAAGACCAACTTGAGAATGGCGGCATATATTTTGGCGGTTAGCCGGGTGGCGGAAGCGATGAAACTGCGGGGACACTGAGTTGAAGAGTAATGAGTAACTAGCGATTAGTAATACTACTACGCAGGGCGATGCAAGTCGTCTGATTTTTGTATAATTTCAGCGTGATGGGAAGAGCGGCTCATCTATTTACACAAGCCTGAAGGGTCTTAGTTACAAAGTGGGGTCTACCCCCAAAACTTTGTAGAAAGTTAGGTGGGCTGATTGACAAAAGCCCTTTATCGATATAGACTCGGGGCAGTTCATCGTAGTTCTATCGACATGGACGTCAACCTTGGGAGATTTTTTCTATGACTCCTCCGAATTCGCCCGTCACTGCCTCCAGCACCCTTCCAAAGCTTGTTCCCTCTCCCCCCGCGCACGCTGCCTCCTGGTGGTGCCCTACCAACGACGGCATTCACTGTGCCGTCACAAACCGTTGCATCGAGGGCGACAGCTGCGGGGTTCCGCACGCCCACCAGGCCGAAGGCGGCCAGATGGTGATGCCCGACGGTTTCTACGCCCGTGGTACGTCCCCGGTTCGCCTGCTGACTGTCTAGTTCTCGCTCCTTTGTTTGCCCTTTGCTCCCTCCGCGCCACCCTCCTCTCCCTGAGGAGGTTTTATTTTGCTTGACAGCTTTTCACCTTCTGATACCGTGTGTGCAAGGTTTGACTGCGTCATGGAATGGCTCGCGCAACAGTATGGGAGGCATCATGTCGAATGAAACTGTTCCATGGGGTATCATCGTGTATCGCACTTTCCTACTCCTGACGGTGTTGACTGGCGTCATCAGCATCGTTTTGGTTATTGTCCGGAGGTTTCTCGGGTATGACTCGTGGGTCGCCACGATCGGTTACGCGTTTCTTTCGTGCGCGGTCATTGGAGTATCTGGTGTCGAAGCGTGGATTCAATTGGGTCTTGACCGGACCGAGACATTGACGGCGATTCAAATCGGCTTTGGCTTCCTGGCCGTGCCGGGTTGCTCCTTCGTTTCCTATGAGTTCCGCGACTGGCTTTCGGAAAAGGCGTCGCCTCGAGTCGATCGCGACCCACCATGATCAGGTGGGTTTTTTGTTATTGACCGGCTGACGCCGATGCGCTACAGTGGGCTGTCATTCGCGAAGGCGGTGACTCCGGCTGTTCACGCGGCTGGGCATGGTACATTCCAACTACAGGAGGCAGGCCGTGGCAAGCGGTAAAGAATCCAAGAAACTTCTCCGTCTCATGGATAGTGTGCTGGGACTTTGGCACTCGGGGGCGAGGCCATTGAAGTGGCTTAATACGCGTCTAGTCAATATTCTACCCGATTCCAGTCTGGTGTTTTGTGACGATGAGCCAGGGCGCCTGCTCCAAATCGTTAGTCAGATCTATCTCGAGGCGCAGTCTGGCAACGAGAACATGAAGAAAGTTCTTCAGGGACTGCAGGCGATCAACGACCAGCCATATGTCCTCCCATGTTTTCTCCAGCCGTTTGGAGATGTGTTGGACAGAAAGCAGCTCGTCACGATAGCGGGGGTGCTAGAGCCCTTCCTCGAACCAGAGTGGAGAATACATCTGACTTCGCCCTGGCTCACGAAAGAAGACGTTCGGACGGTGATTGCGCCAGGTTCCCTCCTCATGTCCTTTAGGACGCCGGGAGACTTCCCTCACAAGATCGATCGGCTTGAATACGAAATCCGGGACAACGACGCAGACGTGATATCCTGTGTCGGAGACCAAGTGTTTAGCAGGCTCTGCGATCTCGTCGCCAAGGGCCCATGGAACGAGAGTTTTGGCGGCTGGCGTGATGACATGAAGTCAATTCTGATGTACACCTATCAGGCAGTGCTTCTCCACGCGATCTGCCACTCCCTCGTCGGCGGCAGTGCTCGTTGGTCTCGCTATCTGGAAATCTGGCAACGGGGAGGTAACTATCCTCTGGGTTACATTCCCGAAACCAAACATCTGCTCATACTGGTCGGCGAGTCATCCCCCGAATAGCTTACTCGGGGGATTTATTTTTTCGCGTTTATCTCGTATAGTGCAATAGTATGTATCCAACAAATCGAGAAGAGCAAAAACTTCGCCGGCAAGGGTTCGAGCTCATTGCTGGTATTGACGAAGCGGGACGCGGCGCTTGGGCCGGACCGATCGTAGCGGCGGCGGTGATTTTGCCGTCGGAGTTCGTTTTGCCAGGCCTGCGAGATTCTAAATTATTGAGCGCGATTCAACGCGAACGAATGTACTGCTTCATTGCCAAACGCGCGCTTGCCTGGGCGGTGGGTGTGGTTGACGTGGGGACTATCGACGCCTTCGGCATCCAGTACGCCAATATGCTGGCGATGAACAGGGCGGTGGGCCGTTTGGCAATGCGGCCGGAGGCGTTGCTCATTGACGCGCTTAAGCTGGGGCATGTTTTGCCCACAGTTTCCATTATTGACGGTGACGCGAAAGTGCTGTCGATCGCCGCCGCGTCGGTGATGGCGAAGGTGACTCGTGATTATCTCCTGTCGCAAGCAGGGCAGACCTTTCCTGATTATGGATTCGCGCGACATAAAGGCTACGGTACCGCTTATCACCAGAAGGCGATTAAGGAATTCGGCGTCTGTGAGATCCATAGAAAAAGTTTCCAGCCAATCAAGTTGGCAATCTCGTTGGCGTTGTCAGGGCGGCAATAACTTGGTATAATGTAGCTACCATGGTGGACC
>JAUYLJ010000020.1 GCA_030699685.1 bacterium
CGCGTAAGCCGTTACAATACATGCGCATGAATGAACTGACCACGGTGGCCGAGTGGACCACGCTCCGGTCTTCATCCCAAAAACCGTTTATTATTTTTAAACACAGCATAGCCTGTCCGATCAGCGCTGATGCTTTGAAGCGTTTTCATCAAGGACTGTCGATCTTTACCGCTCCAGCCTTCCTTATCATAGTCCAAACCGCGAAGGATGTCTCCGAAGCTATTACCAGAGACTTGAGCGTTCCGCATGAATCACCCCAGGTAGTCATCGTGAGCGACCAACAAGCGGCGTACACAGCCAGCCACGAAGCCATTCAATCCGAGGAAATACTCAAACACACACGCTAATTACAATGCCCGAATTAAAAAAGCTGAGCCTCGACGATTACCTCTCGGTATCAGATAAAACAGTCATAAATAAGATTCGACTGGTGTCTTCGCGGCTGCAGGGCGAGTATATCGCCATGGTCAACTCCACGCCGTCCGGTGGCGGCGTAGCGGAGATATTGAACACCCTGGTGCTGCTGCTAAATTCCTTGGGATTGCGAGTCGGTTGGCGGATTTTGAAAGGCTCGGACAACTTCTTCCAGGTAACCAAAGAGTTTCACAACGCCCTCCAAGGCAGCACTATCACCCTCAGCGCACGAAAAAAACTTCTCTACGAACAAACCTGCTACAACAACGCCATTATCACCCATTTGCAGAAACACGACCTGGTGGTGGTGCACGATCCTCAGCCGCTGGCCTTGATTCAGTGGTACAAAAAACGCATGCCGTGGATTTGGCGCTGCCATATTGATCTCAGCCAGCCCAATGCCGCGCTGCTTGATTATCTTCGCCCCTTGATCGAACAATACGACGCGATGGTGGTTTCGTCACCGAGCTACAGGCAGGATTCACTGGCGGTCAAACAAATACAAATCATGCCTTCCATCGACCCCTTAAGCGTCAAAAACGCGCCGCTGGCAAAAACCGCCAGGCAAAAAGTATTACGACGCCAAAGAGTCTCCCTAAACAAACCCATCATCGCCCAGATTTCCCGTTTCGATAAATGGAAAGATCCGTTGGGGGTGATTGAAACATACAAGCTGGTAAAAAAGAAATTTGACTGCCGGCTGGTGTTGATGGGCAACCTGGCTTTGGACGATCCTGAGGGTCCGGAAATTTATCGACAGGTCATCAAGCAAACAAAAGACGACAAAGACATTACCGTTCTTCTGAACAGCCCGGATAATGACCGAACCGTCAACGCCCTTCAGAGCGTGGCCAAAGTTATTCTGCAAAAATCATTGAAAGAGGGATTTGCCCTGACTGTCAGCGAAGCGATGTGGAAAGGCACGCCGGTAGTTGGCAGCCGAGTGGGGGGCATCCCCCTGCAGGTGCGGGACGGCCAGACCGGCTATCTGGTGTCCAGCCCGTCACAAGCGGCGGCCGCGACGCTAAAGCTGTTGACGAACGAAAAGCGCCGTGCCACCTTGGGTCGACAGGCTAAGGATTATGTAAGAAAGAATTTTCTGATAACGAGACAGGTCCTCGACTATCTGGAAATGTTCGATTATTTCCTCAACCGAAATCACCGATTCAACACAGATATTTCCTATCGTCGCTAAGCTTTGATATACTCACCCAACGCCGCTACCATAAGAAGGGTTCACTATTCACAATTCTAACCACCATTTGTATGGAAAATCAGACAGGACATCAGTGCAGTTCCGTTATCGGCAAGGAGATTCCTTCATTTACGCTCGAAGCCTATCATAATGACAAGATAGTCGAGATAAAGCTGGATCAATACCGCGACAAGTGGCTGGCGTGTATCTTTTATCCGGCTGATTTTACTTTTATTTGTCCGACAGAATTGGAGGACGCAGCAGAGCTATATCCGGAATTTCAAAAGCTGGGCGCGGAAATTCTCAGCATCAGCACCGATACAGTCTACGTCCATAAAGCCTGGCATGACCACTCTGAAGCGATCGGAAAAATTGCCTTTCCTATGCTGGCAGACCCGACCGGCAAATTGTGCCGCGCCTTTGGCACCTATCTTGAGAAAAAGGGCGAATCATTGCGCGGAAGCTTTATCATTGATCCGGACGGTGTGATCAAGGCATACGAAATCCACGACAACGACATCGGACGCAGCGCCGCCGAATTGCTACGGAAATTACAAGCCGCTCAGTTTGTGCGCACTAACCCTGGTGAAGTATGCCCGGCAAAATGGAGACCTGGTGAAAAAACCCTCAAACCGGGGCTGAATCTCGTCGGAAAGATCTAATACCAACTCAATTTTTCATTCTTAATTCTTAACTATAAATTAACGCATGGCTTACGAAGCTCAAAATTTTGATCACCTGCTCGGCACTACCGGATTCAGCGATGTGCTAATGCAGAACCATTTCACTCTCTATCAAGGTTACGTTAAAAATACTAATCTTATTTTGGAGAAACTGGAGGCACTTCACAAGGCCGGGGACACTGGACCGGAGTACGCCGAGATGAAGCGTCGTTTCGGCTGGGAGTTCAACGGCATGCGCTTACACGAATACTTCTTCGGCAACATGACTAAAGATGCCGGCGATCCCGAACAATCGCTCGAACTGGTGAAAAAACTGGAGCAGCAATTCGGGTCTTTCGAGGCTTGGGCGGATGATTTTAAGGCCTTGGCGGCTATGCGCGGCATTGGTTGGGCAATACTGGTCCACGACACCAAAGCAGACCGTCTAATCAACGTGTGGAGCGATGAACACGACACCGGTCACCTGGCCGGCACGAATCCGCTGATGATGCTGGACGTGTTTGAACATGCGTTTATGCTGGACTATGGCATGAAGCGGGCAGACTATATCAACGCCTTTTTCAAGGTTATAGACTGGCAGGAGGTCAATTCCCGCTACGCCAAAGCTTAATCTCAATTCAGGCGTTAAAAATACCAAACACCGTTCCGAAAAACATGGAATGGTGTTTTGTGTATAGCCGAATATTGTCCTATAAACGTATTTTTGGTATAATCCATGTATCTAAAAACACAAAATAGAAAATTGATGCACACGCAACAAGTACGAAAAGCCGTCATTCTCGTGGCCGGATTCGGAACGAGATTTTTGCCTGCCACCAAGGCTATGCCGAAAGAAATGCTGCCCGTGATCGACGTGCCGGCTGTTCAGTTGTCGGTTGAGGAGGCAGTTGCCGCTGGGGTCAAGGATATTATCTTGGTAACCGGCTCCAGCAAGAGAGCAATCGAAGACCACTTCGATTCTAACGACGAACTGGAACGCGCCTTGGAAAATAGCGGAAAAAAATCTTTTCTGAAAGAAATTCGCCGCCTCCAAAAACTTGCGAACTTCATTTACGTCCGTCAGCCCCGCCCTCTTGGCAACGGACACGCCACTTTGATGGCCGAAGCGGCGGTAGGCAATGAGCCCTTTGTCCTCATGTACCCCGACGATTATATCGTCTCCCGGGAAAACCCCGTTGCCAGGATGATCAGCATATATGAAGAGTACGAGTCTCCCGTGATGGGACTGCTGCCAGTTCCTAAATCAATGATCACGAAATACGGGATTGCTTACGTCAACAAAATCAAACCCGGCGTCCATGAAGTGACAGGCGTGATCGAAAAACCCACGCTTAAGCAGGCGCCGTCGAATCTCGCCTCGCTCAAGGGCTATGTCCTCCCTCCGGCCATTTTCTCTTATCTGAAAAAGGTAAAAAAAGGCAAAGGCGGAGAACTGTGGCTGCCGGACGCGGTCGACCTCTACAACAAAAAGCACGCGGTTATCGGTTGTGAATTATCGGGGGAAATTTATGACCTGGGATCCAAACTGGGATGGCTGAAAGCGAACATTGCCGAAGGCTTGCGCCGGCCTGACCTTGCTTCCGACTTGAAAAAGTTTTTAAAAAAGCTCCACGCATGATCCGTTCGCGCCTACTTCTTATCATCGGCGTATTAACCGTCGGCCTATTCATCACCGGTTTTAGCTGTAATTCAAACCAGCCAGACCTCCCGTCAGTGACGCTGACAATCTGGCGCGTTTGGGATGAGGAAGACGCGTTTCAAGACATTCTTGACGCTTACCGCCGGCAGCATCCAAACGTCGAGTTTGAATATCGCAAGCTTCGTTACGAAGAATACCGCGACGAGCTGCTGTCAGCCTGGGCGCGCGGCGAAGGTCCTGACATATTCTCAGTGCCGAATTACTGGGCAGGGGAGTACAGGGAATTTATGGAACCGCTGCCGCGCGTGCTAGAGTTACCGCGACAGGAAACCCGTAAGGTGCTGGGATTCAAAACAGAGAAAACCATTGTCACTGACAAAATCCCAACGTACAGCATCAACAATTTACGAGCTGATTTTGCGCCATCAGTCGTTGAAGATGTCGTATTTTACGATGACCAAGGAGATCAGCAGATCTACGCGCTTCCCTACAGTGTAGACAACTTGGCTCTCTATTATAATCGTGATTTGCTGAATCAGGCGGCCATTGCCCTTCCGGCTAACACCTGGAAAGAACTGCTTGTCCAAATCGGCCGGCTGGTGAAAGAAAATGCCCAGGGAGAGCTGATTCAGTCTGGCATCGCCCTAGGCTCCGTGGATAATATCCAGCGTTACGTCGACATTCTTTCCATGCTGATGGTGCAAGACGGGGCAGTCATGAGCACCATTAACAATAAAAACCAATTCCGAGCCTCCTTTGATGATGAAATCAAGGATGCCGAAGGGAAAAAATTCCATCCTGGCTCTCACGCCCTGAGCTTCTACACTGATTTTGCCAATCCTTCAAAACAAGCATTTTCCTGGTCAGAGGAGTTGCCTACTGCTTTTGAATCATTTACCCAGGGTCAGCTCGCGTATTTCCTCGGCTATTCCTATCATCAGGAAATGATCCGAGATGCCGCGCCAAGGTTGAACTTCGACGTCGCCCCCCTTCCCCAGGTCAGCCTCAACCAGGAAGCCAACTACGCCAACTACTGGGTAGAATCCGTCTATAATAACTCTGACGTGAAGAACTGGGCCTGGGACTTTCTTTTCTACGCCACCAAAGCTGAGAACGTCGTCAGCTACTTGAATGCCACCCAACAACCTTCCGCACTTCGAGAAGTGCTGGCATTGCAGGCCGAACAAGATCCGGCTATTGAAGTATTCGTCAACCAAGTCTTTACCGCCAAAAATTGGTACCATGGACAAGACTATGGCACGGTTGAAAACGCCTTCTCCACCATGATCAAGAGCATCCTTGATGGTGAAAGTACCCCCGAAGACGCTACTGATACGGCGGAAAAAATCATCAACCAGAACGAACAGCTGAAAGAATGAGCCGTTTTCTTACATTACTGCTCGCGGGGGGAGCGATACTAGCAGTTACCGCGGCAGCTTTCGTACCAATAACCGCCCAGGCAGCCCTTTGCCCCGCAACCGAGGCCGGTCAACCTGCCAGGGAAACAGGGCCAATTTTACCCGTCTGCGTCTGCACCGGCGACTGCGGGGCGGACGACTTTGCGGTGATGTTCATTAACCTGGCTCAGTTTTTTGTCGGAATTGCCGCGTTGATCGCCATGTACTATCTAGTACTGGGCGGCTTCACTCTGGTTGTTTCCGGCGGCAGCTCCGAGAAGATTCAAGCCGGGAAAGGCATGGTAGTCAATGCATTGGTCGGGATGTTTGTTGTATTTGCTTCCTGGGTGATTATCAATACGGTATATTATGCATTTGCCACTAGCGATGAGATTTTCGGCTCTAAATGGTGGGAGTTGAAACGCGCTGATCCGCATCCGGCCGATTCAATTTCCTCACAATGCGACAATCTTGAGAACGTTGCGGAGGAGTTCGGCGCTCTCTTCCCCGCCGCCAACGACCCCCAACTCAACCTGCTTATAACTTGTATCCGCGACAATGTTCCCAGCGGCTGGATTGACTCCAGTCAGATTTACACCACGGACCGAAAGCACGGAAGCTGCAACTACACACGCGGCAAACCCGTATGCGATTCGGTGTGCTCACACTCTGTCAACTCCTGCCATTATGGCGGAGCGGCCGGCCCGACAGGGGCGATGGCGGTTGATTTTAACGCCGCGTCCACGACAGAACAGGAATTATTTAACGCGGTTAAAGCTGCGCTGATTGGACCATGCAGTGGACTTGGAAACGCGCCATTATTTGAGACTAATCATACGCATGTTAGCATTCCAAGCTGCGGCGGGTTATAATTCAGACATATGAAACATTTACGACATTTTGCATTACTTATCAGCGGTATCGTCGTCGCGTTTTTACCAGCATCTGTCACTGCCGAAAGCACCACGTTGGAAAATCCTTTGGGCTCCGGCGTGGATAGCGCCGAGCAACTGATCGTGCGCATGCTGACGGGGTTTTTGGGCGTGCTGGCGCTGTTTTCTTTGGTGATGGTCATCTATGGAGGCTTTCAGTATATCTGGTCAGCTGGCAGTCCTGAGCGCATCAAAAGCGCGAAAGACACGATTGTCTGGGCATTGCTCGGCTTAGTCATCGCCTTTATGAGCCTGGCGGCTGTAAATTTCGTTGTACGAGCTTTTCAAGGCGCCTTATAATTTGACAAATTAGCGATTGTTGTGTAGAATGAATCGCAGTAAGCACCAAGAAGGTGGAAAACCCACCTAATGTAAAACGTTTTCTTAAAAAACTAAAACTACGATCACGAAAGGGGGTGAAAATTGGTGAAAAAACTTACTTCCATTATGAAATCAGTGGGTTTGGTTGCTATGCTCGCTCTGGTTTTTGCTCCATCAGCATTAGCTATCGAAGTGAATGATTTTGGTGATGAACTTGGTTTTTCCGAAGAAAGCCTGGAAACACAAATTGTTGATATTATTCAATGGATTCTCGGCTTCCTGGCCTTAATTGCCGTCATCATGATCATTTATGGTGGTTTTGTCTGGCTGACCGCCGCCGGGAACGAAGAACGAATCGCCAGCGCAAAAAAGGTGATTTCCGCGGCCATCATTGGTCTGGTGATTATTCTGCTGGCCTGGGCCATCGTCTGGTTCGTCACGCAGGGCGTCCTGAACCAAACCACAGGCTAACCCAAAATCCAGTTTGTAAGTATTCAACCCCCTTCCACTGACGGAGGGGGTTTTGGGTTCTTTCGGCATGACTGCTTTTTTGGTATACTCTTGGCATGGCTCTTCTGCCTTCTCATGTGAGAAAGATAATTCTGTTTGCCGCTATCCTATTCGCGGGCATCACTTTTTTTATGTCACCGTTTTCCACGGCAGAAGCTGAAATTGGCATTCCGAGTGAAGTCCAGGAAGAAATTGGCCTACCTAACGATCTGGAACAAACCATGCTCAGAGTAGTCAGATGGCTGCTGACGTTCTTGGCGTTGGCGGCGGCTATCCTGGTCATCTATGGCGGTTTCATTTGGCTGACAGCCGCCGGAAATGAGGAAAAAATCACTCAAGCTAAAAAAACCATCACGGCCGCCGTCATCGGCATAGTGATTATCGCCCTGGCTTGGGCAATGGTCTGGTTCGTCACGCAGGGGGTGTTGAGCAGTGGCGGCGATAGCGGAGGAGAAGGCCCGCCACCTCCTCCTTAGTATACTACTTCATAGATCACCGCGTCCGTGTCTTCGTAAACACGGACAAACCCGTTTGTGTTTCGCAGACGCTGTTTTAACGCTGTGTGGTCCTGGCTGGCCAAAACATACCGGGCGTGAAAATCACCGCTGATAACGGTATGAATATTGCCAGAGTATTTACCAAGAGTGATCTCTGAATGGAGCCGATGCAGTTCCGAATCATATAGGTACATGAAAGTCGGATCCAAACCTGAAATATAATTGTTAACGTCGTTGTAATAAAACAGAATGGGAAACTCGTCCCAACTGCTGTGAAATACGATATCGCCCGCCCGTGAATGGGAGATCAACCACTGACTCGCTTCTTTAAAGCGGGTAAACGGTATGCCGTTGGCCAGATCGTTCCGTCCTTGCCAGAGCGATCGAACGGCTAAGGCCGGCACCGTCACCAAAAAATACAGAACCACGACGCTCATCAACAACTTTCTGCGCCAATAGAGCCGCAAAAAGGCGTCCCACCATCGCCTCAACTTCACCTCTCGTAGATACATGCCGATAACCGTAAAAGCGAAGACCGCGCCAAATGGAACAAAGTACTCCACGTAACGACGGGATCGAAGTGTGAGCAGGAGAAAAACAGCGGCCAGCAACAGTAACCAGACTTCGCGACGACTAAATCGTCTTATTTTTGCCACATAGATAACGAGGGCAAGCACGAGCGCTATGGCCAGAAAAACGGCATTGCTGACTAAATCAAGCGGAGCGTAAGGATACCACTCGCTGCCCACCCCGATCACGGAACGATAATTGCGAATCCCTATTTCAAACAGCTGCAGCCAATAGTAGTCTATATTCTGGGGAAAAAACGGATGGATAACTACGCCTATCGCCGTACCAGACAAAATTGCCGCCCAACTGCCGAGGCTGGCACGTTTCCAAAGCATCGTCCACCAACTCACACCCGAGCGATACCGAAACAATATCCGACGATACACGTCGGCCACGACATCGACCACCACATATAGCCCAGCGATAAGCAATAACACGGCAAAGCCTCCGTACGCCCACACGTAAATAACTGCCAGGGGGAGGAGTTTGCGCCAATGCCCGGCCGAGATCCAGACCAGCGCCACGAAAAGTATTATCAAAGAGACGCTCGGCGCCTTAGCCAAACTAAGACGGAATACAAGAGGATCCATCAGTAAGAGCAGGAGGCTCCAAGCGAAGGCAAATCTGACATTCCAGGAACGAAGCGCCCAGTAAAAGACCGTGATAAAACCCGCCGCCAGCATCACTGTCGCCAGCTTCAGCCCGACGATGGGCTGCCACCAAGTGACAAAAGGAATGAGGAAGATATGATACAACAAGTGCTGATTGGCGTAGGACTCGCCCAAAACCGTGAAGTCTCCCAACCAGCGAAAATCTGTAATTACGCCATGATCACGAATAAGCATGGCCATCTTGGCGTGGTAAAAAGAATCCGGGTCAGCTAAAGTATGGTTGTATTGCAAAAAAAAGAAAAAGGCAAAGGCAATTCCAAACAGGCCAAGGTATCGCCTGATGTTATGATGGTGGCGGTATCGCATGACGACGGCGAATGACTATTTTTTGACGCAGAAAAATCGTCGCGAGAAACGCCAAGGTAGCATAACCGACTCCGGCCACGACATCGACGAGATAGTGCTCACCCAGATACACGACACCCAGCCAGGTGACGAGGGGAAGGAAGAAAAATGGCCACATTTTCCAGCCAAAGAAATAAACAAGACTAAGCGCCGTATACCAAGGCCAGGCCGAATGAAGCGATGGCATGGCAGCAATCAAATTCGCTCCCACAGCCTGATAGACGCTCGGTAGCTGTATGCCTAAGCTAGCCGTGCTCATTCCTTCTAATATCTTGGTCACTTCGGGTAAAAATCCTTCCCGGCTGGCCAGCCAGGGCGGCATCGCCGGGTACAAAACATAGGTAAGAAAACCGGCAAAAGAAAGAAGTAAAAATCCGTTGGAAAAGATCTTAAAATCTTCTCGCCGGCGAAACCAGAGAAAAAACCCAACCATAAAAGGGAAAAAGTAAAATGAAGCGTACACTATCGCGAACGCATAATCGTACCAGGCATAGACTCCAGCGACGTACAGCGCTTCTTGCAGCCGCAAGGTGGGAATAGGATCGCCAAACCACGACGCCTCCCAGGCGATTAAATCTTCGATGTGTACTCTGGCTGATAAATTATCAGCAATGCCGCGCATAAATTCGTAGGCGGCCAAAAGCAGAACGAATGGCAGCCAATCCCTGAGAAAGCTCCCTATGGGTAGGCGCCTAGGCATTAGCAACACTACGCCGAATAACAAGAGAAATAGTAAGTCAAAACTGACACGCAGTCCCCGGCCAGTGACAAAAACAACAATGATAAACACGTAGCCCCAGAAAACAATAGTTCGAGTGTCAAGCTTTTGAATCATTTCTTCAAAGCGCCTCAATACATTACGGTTAGTGTTGGGTTTGTCCATTGCTCAGAGCTTTATCTCTAATACTGTGGCAGACTGGGAAGGATCCAGCGTGTAGGATCCGAAGCTGGCGGGAACTAAAACTGCCTCTCCTGCGGCAAAAGGATAATTACCTGATCGAGACGAACGGATCACCACTTTTCCCGCGATAATCATGTAGGCAACAAAACTATCACCGCGCGTTTCGCGGGAAAGAGGCGAGCGGCACTGGATCACGCTGGTGCTGAAGTATTCTGACCGCACCAACTCCACCGGCTGGTCGACTGTGGCGTGATAGGAAATCGGACCGGCTTCAGTATCGAGGAAATTTATCGCCTCACGAGCCAAGTCAGCGTGCAATTCTCTAGTCTGACCTGAAGCGTCGACGCGATCATAATCGTACAGCCGATAGGTAATATCCGCTGTCTGCTGTATCTCGGCCAAAAGAATACCTCGGCCTATGCCATGCACGCGGCCGGCCGGGACGTAAAAAGCGTCTCCGGACTTCACGGGAATCCTTCTCAGAATCCGCATGAGGCTTCCGTCTTGCAATCGCGATACATACTCCGCCTCAGTAACAGCCTTGGTAAATCCAAGAATCAGCTCCGCTCCCGGATCAGCGTCAATAATGTACCACATCTCGGTCTTGCCAGAGCTGGAATGCCTTTTTCGCGCCAGCTGGTCGCCCGGATGCACCTGAACCGAAAGATTATCGGCCGCGTCAATGTATTTTAAGAGCAATGGAAACTGCGCCGCATGATCCGTCAATGCCGTTCCCAGCAAGGCCTCTCCATACTGACCGATAAGCTGCTGTATTGTTTTTCCTTTTAACGGACCATTGGCGACTGTCGAGACGTCGCCAGGCACAGCGGAAATTTCCCAGCTTTCCCCGGTGTGTTTTCCGGCTCCGGATTTGCCAAACACCGTTCGCAGTTTTTCACCGCCCCAAATCTTTTCCTTCAGAATGCTTGTAAATTGTAGTGGGTACAGTTCGGACATAGTGGATGACAGCAGCAGCACTCAGATAACAATAATACCTGCTACTAACTATATAGCGTTTTTCACGCGGCAGCAAATTGACCAAGCGTCATTTTTCTGCTATAGTTTCTCGTGACATAAGTGAAAGACAAAAGATGTCAGGTCACTCCAAATGGGCAACAATCAAACGACAGAAAGGCGCCACCGATGCGAAACGTGGCGTTCTCTTTACGAAGCTGGCGAATGCCATCATCTTGGCCGTCCGTGATTCGGGAGATCCTAGCCCCGAAAGCAATTTTAAGCTGCGCTTGACCATTGATAAAGCGCGTCAGTCAAACATGCCCAAAGAAAACATCGAGCGGGCGATCAAGCGGGGAGCGGGTGAGGGCACGGGCGGACAACTAGAATCAATATTGTACGAAGGTTTCGGTCCGGGCGGCGTAGGATTTTTGATCGAAGCGCTGACGGACAATAAAAACCGCGCAGCCAGCGAAATTCGCACATTGCTAACCAAATTCGGCGGATCGCTCGGTGAGCCTAATTCGGTTCGTTGGCAGTTCAATCCAGCTGGGCTGATTTGGATAGCGCTGGACGCGGCTCAGGATCGGGAAACCATGGAGGCGGCGGCAATCGAGGCCGGCGCCGAGGATGTGCAGTGGCATGATGAGGGAGTGGAGATCATCACCACGCCCGAATCTCTGGCTGAGGTGCAAAAAGCTCTGACCGCGAAAGGCTATACCATTTCCCAAGCCGAGCTTGGCTACCGGGCAAAGACGCCGCTCGAGATCTCAGGCACAGACGCCGGCAAAATTGTAGAATTAAGTGAAGCGCTTGACGAGCTGCCGGACGTGAATAGCGTTTTTTCAAACAACTCTTAAATGCGAGTATTTGGCATCGATCCCGGAGTGGCGCGAGTGGGGTACGGGGTGGTTGAAAAGAAGAATAATACGTACCATCTGATCGACGCCGGATTAATCAGTACTAATGTCGGCGTACCATTAGCCCAGCGGCTCTACCTCATACACGAAGAGGCTCGACGACTTCTGAAAAAGCACCGACCGGATATCGTGGCAATCGAAAAGCTCTTTTTCTCCAATAATGCTAAAACCGCCTTCAGCGTCGGGCAGGCTTGGGGAGTTCTCTCCTTCACCGCCGCTTCCCTCAAACTACCGACGGTAGAATTCACGCCCCTGCAGATAAAACAAGCGGTCACCGGATACGGCCAAGCACCAAAATCCCAGGTAGAGCAAATGCTGAAGAAACTACTAAAGGCTGACAAATTTCCCGGTCCCGATGACGTTGCCGACGCGATCGCCTGCGCCTATTGCGCCGCCTCTCAACCACCAATATACCATGGCTAAACCACTTACCATTGCTACGATATCAGCCGAAGTCGCCCCCTTTGCCAAAGCGGGGGGTCAGGCTGACGTCGCCCGCTCTCTGCCGAAAGCGCTCAAACGCTTGGGGCACAACGTGATCGTTATCATGCCGCTGCACGGCGTGGTGGACGTGGAAAAACATCAGCTGCGAAAAATCGCGGCGGATGTACCTGTTCGAATTGACGACAAGAATACCCGCTTGGTCAATTTCTGGGAAGGCCAGCTTATGGAGGGCTTGCCAATTTACTTCGTTGATCATCAATACTATTTTGGCAGCCGCAAGTACATCTATGGCTCAAGACAAGACAACGCGCGATTCATGTTTTTCAGTCTGGCCGCGCTCAAATTACTCACCTTGCTTGACTGGCGTCCTGACCTGATTCATTGCCACGAGTGGCACACCGGATTGATACCGTTTTTCATCCGGCATCGCTTCAAAGACAATGAATTTTACCGTGACATTGCCACCCTATTTACCATCCACAATCTCGCTTTTCAGATGGGCCAGGATTGGTGGACTGTTTCGCCGGAAAAGAAAGATTACGGTCGAAGCCGGCTGCCTGAATTTTCCAACAAAGATTCAATCGCTTGCATCAACTTTGCCAAGCGCGCCATCCTCCACGCCGATATCATCAACACGGTTTCCGAACAATACGCCCAAGAAATCATGACCAGGGAATTTGGGCAGGATCTTCACCGTATTTTGACGAATCGTAAAGACCGGGTGTTCGGCATTATCAACGGTATCGATTATTTTGACTTCAATCCCTTGACAGACCCGGGACTGCATACCAACTACGATTTCAATTCACTCGAGAAAAAAGCCAACAACAAAGCGTTTCTTCAAAAAACCTTTGGCCTGCCCGAAAGCGTCGACACTCCGCTCATTGGCATGGTTTCCCGGATTACCGAACAGAAGGGCTTCGACCTGATCATGGAAATTATTGAACCGCTCATGCGGCTGGACTTTCAACTGGCGCTTGTCGGTGGCGGAGACAAGAAGTATGAAAACTTTTTCCGGCGCATGGCAAAAAAATACCCGAAGAATATCGCCGTTCACCTCAAATTTGACACGGGTAAAGCGAGCCAGATTTACGCCGGGTCGGATATGTTCCTGATGCCGTCCCGCTTCGAGCCCTGCGGCCTGGGCCAACTCATCAGCCTGCGATACGGCTCCGTGCCCATCGTGCACGCCACGGGCGGACTGGTGGACACCGTTACTAATTTCAGTCAGAAGACGATGAACGGAAACGGTTTCGTCTTCAAAACCTATGACACCAGAGACATGCTTGTCGCCATCACGCGAGCACTGGAAACCTACAAATATAAGGATGTCTGGCAGAAACTGGTCGTTTTCGGTATGCAAAAAAGCTATTCTTGGGAAATCCCTGCAAAAAAATACGTCAAACTGTACCAGCTGGCTCTGAAACAAGCCCGTAATTAAGCACAATGGCGCGCCCCTGGTTTAATTTGTTCCATATCTACCAGCCGCCCGGATGGTCTCAGGCGGTGATTCGCAAAGTCACCCACGAAGCCTATCGTCCGCTTTTTCGCGAGCTGGTAAAAGATCCTTCGCTTCGCGTCACGCTGAACATGTGTGCTTCGCTAACAGAACAGCTGGCGAAACAGGGCCAGAAGGACGTGCTTCGTAACATTTGCGTTTGCGCTGAACGCGGCCAAATCGAGTTTACCGGCAGCGCCGCCTATCACCCGATATTGGCGCTCTTGCCTCAAAAAGAAGTCCGGCGGCAAATCAAACTCAACGAAGACATTAATAAAAAATATTTTGGGGAAGCATACGCTCCTAGCGGCTTTTTTATTCCCGAAATGTGCTATAGTGCTTCTGTAGCAAAGATCGTCGCCCAAATGGGGTACGACTGGCTCATTCTGGACGAAATTGCCCACTCTGGCGTGATTGGCCGGACGAAGTTTGATGTCGGTTACCGGCACGCGGACATCCCCGTACATATTATTTTTCGAAACAGGGTGATTAGCGATTTGTTCTTCATGACCGAGCTGCGCTCACCGCGCGCTTTCCATAAAAGAGTGAAAGAGGATAGCCGTTCATTACCCGGACTGATCACTGCCTTTGATGGCGAAAATCTTGGCCATCACAATCCGACCTTGCTTCAAACCTGGCTGCGCTTGGCACGCTCTTCACAATACACATTGTCAACCCTGACCGATTACCTGGCAACACGCCGCCGCTGGACCTCCGTCCGGCCAATCGCTTCCAGCTGGGCCTCAAGAGAAGACGAGTTGCGCGAGGGAATTCCGTATTCTCTTTGGCAATACCCAGGCAATCCCCTACACGCTGCGCTTTGGCAATTAACTCGTCTGGCGCTGGCTGATACCGACATCGCCCACCGGGAGCGATCAAGGCTAGACAGGACGCTGGCTTCCGATCAGTATTGGTGGGCTTCGGCCATGCCCTGGTGGAGCCGAGAGATACTCCTAACTTCAGCTCACCGGCTTGTCCGTCTGATTGAGCGCAGCAGTCGTAAAGCCACACACCGCGACAAAGCAACAAAACTCTATGCCTCATTCGAAGTCATGGTGGAGGAATGGCAAAAAAGCGGCCGGGCCGACGCTATCAGAGAACGCTATCTGGCAGCCGAGCCCTTTACCAGACTCTTTGGCGGCGAGACTGTTAATTAAAAACTGAGGATTCAAAATTCAAGATTGGCCGCAATGCATGTTTGCTTCTCGAATAATTTATTTTTGAATTTTAAATTCTGAATTTTTAATTGCTTGCTATGTTTTGGGCAAATTTTCTCCATATCTACCAACCACCAGCTCAGAAATCCAACTGGGTGAAAAAGATCGGCAATGAAAGTTACCGAAAAATCGTTGCCGGCCTTCTAAAAAACAAATCAGCCAAGCTGACCCTGAATATCAACGCCGTTCTGGTCGAATTACTGGAGCGCGATGGTTTCCGTGACGTCATTGACGGCCTGAAGAAGCTGGCCGAACGCGGCCAGATTGAGTTTACCGACACGGCTAAATATCATCCCTTCCTTCCCCTGTTGCCGGAAGACGAGATTATTCGTCAGATTAAGCTCAATCATATAACAAACAAGCGCTATTTCGGCAAAGCTTACCAACCCACGGGACTCTTTCCAACCGAGATGGGTTACGCTCCAAAAATTGCCAAGGTCGCTCGGAAACTGGGGTATAAATGGCTAATCGTCGACGAGCTGGCTCACCCCGATCCGAAAAACGTTGATCATTCCACAATCTACCACCTGGCTAATGACCCCAATCTGTTTTTCTTCTTTCGTGAACGGGACATCAGCTTTCGCATTCTGTCGGCGCAAGTGGGCATCAGTGTGTTCTCCAGCCAGATGCTGACGAGGCTGCTTGGTGACAGGGTAAAGAAAAAAGAATACCTGGTGACGGCCATGGACGGTGAAACCTTTGGTCATCATCGCCCGGGATTGGAACAACTATTGTTTGACCTCTATACAGTACCGCAAATCAAATCCGTCACGCTCTCGGAGCTTCCGGCAATATTCGAGAAGCGAGCGCCTTTAGTCCCCCGATCATCAAGCTGGGCGCTGATGCAGCGCGATATTGAACGGAATACGCCCTTCTCCCGTTGGAATGACGCTGAAAACGAAATTCATCAAGCCCAGTGGCAATTGACCAATCTGGCGATCCAGTCGGTGCGCGAGTTGAATCCCCAGTCCAAATCATACCTGATGGTTCGCCAGGCACTTGACCGCTCGGTGCACAGCGATCAGTATTGGTGGGCCTCGGCCATGCCCTGGTGGAGCATTGAGATGATTGAAACCGGCGCCAAAGAGCTCAAGGATGTTATTTTGATGACACCGGGCGTGCCCGTGAAGACAAAGCAAAAAGCACAGAAGCTGTACGAGACGATTATTTTCACTGCTTTTGAGTGGCAGCGCTCCGGCAAGGTTGAGAGCCTCGCCCGTTTGGCTGACGAAGACGTAACCCAGCGCATCACCACCGAGATGCCCTACATTCCTGTCCGGGAATACAACCGCATCGTCCAAAACCTGCAACGACAGATGCTTGAGGCGGCCAAAAACAAGGAGTACGAACGCGCCGCCCAGATCCGCGACCGGATCAAAGAACTGGAAGAGAAAAAGCATTTACTCACCAAGCCTCATGCAGCCCGCCGTTCGAAAAAAACAGCTTGAGCTTGCTCGTCGTCACAAAGCGGAACTGATTCAGCATTATGGACTTCGCGTAAAGAAGATCCTGCGAAACGGACCCCGTTTTTTCGTGGCCGAATGCGACATGAAGCACTTGCCCGTCGTTTTCAAGATGTGTTTGTACACGAAAAATATTGACCCACGCACCAATCACGGCATCCGCCGCGAAGCGCTTACTCTCAAACATTTCCACAAAAACGGTCCGACGCTTTTCCGCAAGTCCACGCCCAAGGTCTATGCTTCGGGAGAAAACCCCCGCTCTTGGTACATCCGTGAATACTTGGCCGGCGAACCGCAAAACGTGAAAGAAAGCAACTTCACGTTCAAATCCAGCTTTTTCTCAAAACCAACCGCCGATTTTATCGTGGATTTCTTCATCTCGCTGCACCGCGCGTCACAGCGTTTCCCCGAACCGCTGAAGAAGAATTTCGCCCGACACACACTCCAGACCAACGTTGACCTAATCGGCTGGGACAAGCTTGAAAAATTCATCGACCTCCCCCACATCTCCGCCTATGCCAAACACTTTCTCTACGAACGAGAACGGATATTTGACTCGCATCAGACCGTTCTGACGCACTACGAACCATACGCCAGCCACTTTTTCAAAGTTTCCCCGAAGCTGTTTTACATAATCGACTGGGAAAACGTCGACTGGGGCAATCCTGCCCACGACATATCGGTGATCTGGCACCGCTCCTTCCATCATCCGTCCTGGCAGTCCTATCTGATAAAGAAGTTTCACCAGAAAACTCTCTATCGTCGGGCTTTTGTTGATTTGTTCGAAGTGGAAGTGATATTCCAGAGCATCAGCAATCTCGATTATTTCCGTCGCACCGTTCACCCGGCCGAGCGCCCCTTAAAAAAACGGGCTTTGCATTTTTATCAATCCAATATCCGTCAAGTATTGTCGGGTAGCTTAAGCTTGTATTAAAGAAAACCATCTATGAATAAGAAGATCTCCGTGGCTTTTGCCACAGCTGAACTCACTCCTATCGCCAAGGTTGGCGGACTAGCAGACGTAGCCGGAGCCCTGCCGCCAGTACTCAAAGAGCTAGGTGTCGACATCAGGGTCATCCTGCCCAAATACAGCGTGATAGACGACGCTAAATACCCTAGTAAAAAAATTGCCGAAGACATTCTGGTTGAGGTGAACGGCCGGACCGAGAAGATCAGCGTGTTCGAGATGGCGATCCCCAATACCAAGGTGACGATATACCTTATTGATAACAAGGACTACCTGGGAGAAAACGGCATCTATTTCGCCCCTACAGCCTTTGCCGACTCCCTGGGAGAAGTGCATCGTTTCCTTTTCTTTTCCCAGGCCATAGTTCAGCTGTTCCGAGCCTTAGACTGGTATCCTGATATCCTGCACTGCCAGGACTGGCATGTCGGTATTCTGCCCGGCCTCCTCAATCTAGCCGAGGCAGAAGAACCGCGGCTTAAAAAAATCGCTTCACTGTTCACGATCCATAATCTAGCCAACCAAGGCGCCTGGAAAAAAGAAGATATTTTGAGTTTCCTGGGCCTGAAGGAATCTAACCTACCCTCTTTAAGCGCCGATCCTAAGAACGTCAACTTGATTCAACAAGGAATCCTGAACGCCGATTTGATCAACACTGTCAGCCGAACCTACGCGAAAGAAATCCTCACTCCCGAATACGGCGAGGGGCTGGAAACGGAGCTCCAGGGCCGCCGTGACGATCTCTCGGGTATCGTCAATGGGATTGATCAGGCCCGATTTGATCCGGCCAAGGATCCTGACATCGCCGTCCACTTCAACCTGGAAACGATCCAGGACAAAAAGAAGAATAAAGCGGCGCTGCAAGAAGCCTGCGGACTGCCCGTTGACGGCGCGACGCCGGTGTTCGGAATCGTTTCCCGGCTGACCGATCAGAAGGGTATCGAACACGTCGCCGCCTCTGCCGCCACCATCGCCAAACGCGGGGGGCAGCTCATCCTGCTTGGCACTGGCGCGAAAAATTTCGAAGAGATGATGACCGAAGCCCAAAAACAGTTTCCGACCAGCGTCTCCGCCCATCTCAAATTCGACGCCGCGTTGGCCCAGCAGATTTACGCCGGATCTGACTTCTTCTTGATGCCATCCCGCTTCGAGCCCTGCGGCCTAGGCCAGATGATCGCCATGCGCTACGGCACTATCCCTATCGTCAGAGCTACGGGCGGGCTGAAAGACACCGTCACAGACGCCAGCCAATCTGAGGGCAACGGCTTCGTATTTGAGCCCTACACTTCCGAAGCACTGAATGAAGCAATTAACCGAGCGTTCGACCTCTACAACGATAACCCTGAGGCCTGGTTGAGCCTCATCAAACAGGCAATGATCTACGATTCCAGCTGGTCAACGGCCGCCGAAGAATATGTACGTTTGTACGAAAAACTGCTAAAATAAAGCCATGCCCAAGCAGAAAAAACAAAAAACCGTACCGGAAAAATCTCACGCCGAAATCAGGGAAAATTACATCCATAACCGGACGGTGATCATCGCCCCGGGACGCTCAAAGCGGCCGCATAACTTCAAGCCGCATATCGCCCCTCACATAAACAAGAAAGAGTCGCCGTTTTCTCCCGAAAAAATAAACAACGTCAACGCGTTGCTGACCGTGGGCGGCCGTGACTGGAAAGTGAAAGTGATAAAAAACATCTTTCCGGTAGTCGATAAAACGAATGAGGATGTCTACGGACAGCAGGAAGTTGTGATTGAGACGCCGGATGACGAAGTGGAGCTGGCCGAACTGCCTGTCTCGCATATCAAGACGGGGTTGAAGGTTTTTGCC
>JAUYLJ010000021.1 GCA_030699685.1 bacterium
ATTGTAACGGCTTACGCGTTTTTTTTTCAAGCTTTCAATCGATTGTGTAAGCACTTTTATGGCCTGATCGGCGCTGTGGGTTTCCATTAGCAGCGCCCTGATCTCTTTGGCCCCGTCAAAGTCGGAAACATACGCTTTGAAGTGTTTTTTCATCACCTCGAAACTTTTTTTGTTTCTATGAGCGCGTTCGTAAAGTTGGATGTGTTCTATCAAAACGCTCAGCCGGTTCGGAATAGGAACGCTGTCACGAGGCGCGTCGGGACTGAAAAACCACGGATTGCCAAAGATGCCTCGACCGATCATGACGCCATCGCAGCCCGTTTCTTTCACTCTGCGCCTCGCTTCCTCAAGCGTTGAGACGTCGCCATTGCCCAGGACAATCGTTTCCTGCCCGCTGGCGCGAACTAATTTCACCATTCGGCTGATGGATTGCCAATCGGCCGGCACCTTTGACATTTCTTTGCGCGTCCGAGCGTGCATCGTGATGGCGACCGGTCGCGCTTCAAGCAAGCGGCTGACCCATTCTTCCATGGTATTGCGGGTATAGCCGAGTCGTGTTTTGACCGAAACCGGCAAAGGACCGGCTCCGCGCTTGGCCGCTTCGATGATTTTGATGGCCAGATCTGGATGGCGTATCAAGGCGGCTCCGCCCAACTGTTTTTCCACTTTCTTGTCCGGGCAGCCCATGTTGATGTCAATACCATCAAACTTGAGCTGGCGGATTAGTTTGGCTGACTCAAAAAATTGATCGGGATTACTGCCCCAGATTTGGGCGACGATGGGTCTTTCTCTTTCAACATACTTCAGGTCATACAGCACCCGTTCTCTTCCGCTGGAGCACAGGCCGGCCACGGATACGAATTCGGTAAACATTACGTCGGGTTTTCCGTATTTGGCGAAAAGCCGGCGAAAAGCGGTATCGGTCACGTCAGCCATGGGCGCTAGTGCCATGATGGGTTTTTTCAGTTTTTTCCAGAAATGATCTTGTTTGGACATACGCTCACTATATCACACCGCGACATCGGCGATTTTTATTCGCGCGTCAGGTGCGGATATGGTAATCTGCAGCAATACCATTGAGTAAGCCAACATAAGATACATGAAAAACAAAGTAGCAATTATCGGTGCGGGAATGGTCGGCAGCACTACCGCGTACAGTCTGATTACGCAGAACACGGCCGAGGAAATAGTTCTATTAGATGCCAATAGCGCCCTGGCGCAATCACAGGCAATGGATTTACAACACTCTGTTCCTTTTGCCGGTTTTACCAAAGTGCAAGCCGGAACATACCAGGATTTGAAAGATTGCGCAATAGTCGTTATCGCTTGCGGCGCCAAGCAAAAACCAGGCGAAACTCGACTGGATCTCGTGAAGAAAAATTCGGCGATCATGAAAGATGTCGTACCGAAAGTGTTTCAAGCTAACGCTCACGCCGTGCTGATCATGGTCAGTAATCCGGTCGACATCCTGACTCATCAAGCCATTAGCCTTTTCCCTAAGAAACGTGATCAGATTCTCGGGTCCGGGACAATATTGGATTCGGCGCGTTTTCGTTTTTTGCTTGGCCAGCATCTGAAAATTAACCCGCAAAGCATTCACGCCTATATTGTGGGAGAGCATGGAGACAGTGAATTGCCGCTTTGGAGTACGGCCACAGTAGGAAATATCCCGATCGCCAGATTCCGTTCACTTACTTCGGGCGTCAAACGCACGATTTTTGAAAAAGCAAAAAACGCGGCTTATGCCATCATCGAAGGTAAGCAAGCCACGTACTATGCTATTGCTTCCGGCGTGGCTGAATTGATTGAGACTATTCTTTTCGACAGACGGACGGTTTGGCCGGTATCACATCTTATGGACGGTGAGTTTGGTTTACATGATGTGGCTCTCAGTTTGCCGGTGGTGTTGGGCCGCCAGGGTATCGTTGAGCGTTTGCCGGTTGGAATCAACGCTACAGAGAAGAAACAACTCAAACAATCCGCTGCCAAGCTGCGGAAAGTAATCCAAGCTTTGCGATAGTCAGTCCGTGGCCTCCTTGAGTGTGTGGACGGGGAGTGTGGCGCATTTCACTCGGGCTGGCGAAAGCTGGGTGTCCATTTTTTTCATTAACGTTTCGCCCGTGATCTTTTGGGCCTGAGCCAGTGTTTTACCTTTGATCATCTCGGAAAAGATGGAGGTGGATGCCTGAGAGATGGCGCAACCCTCTCCTTCCCATCCCACGTCGGTAATCTTTTTTTTCGAATCCAGCTTCACGAACAACGTCACTTGGTCACCGCAAGAGATATTTTCACCCTGAAATTTCCGGCTGGCCTTCACTAGTCGTCCTTGGTTGACCGGTTGGCGGCTATGCCGCATCACGATGTGGCTGTAGGCGAGTGCCATTGTTTGATTATTTTCTTCAGAGTCTCGGCGGCAAAGTCGATTTCCTTGAGAGTATTATACACGTAGAAACTGAAACGGGCTGTGGCGGTGACGCCAAGCGTGCGATGCAAAGGCTGGGTGCAATGATGACCCGCCCGCAGGCAGATGCCGTATTCGTCAAACAAAGTTGCCAGGTCATGCGCGTGGATGTCCGCCACTGTGAAAGTCAACACGCCGAGCCGGTCAACCGGTTTGGGCCCATAAATGGTCACTTCAGGAATGGCGGAAAACACTTTGTACGCGTGGCGGATCAGCTGTTTTTCGTGCAATTCGACTTGGCGCATGCCCAATGATTGCAAATACTCTATGGCGGCTCCCATCCCCACTACTTGTGCCATCGGTTGGGTTCCGGCTTCAAATTTCAATGGCGCGGGCTGATAGGTGGCGTGCCGCCAATGAACTTCGGAGATCATGGCGCCGCCCCCTTGATATGGAGTCATCTCTTCAAAACGTTCCGGTTTCACATACAGAACGCCAACGCCCGAGGGGCCGAGCATCTTATGACTGGAAAAGACGTAGAAGTCCGGGTCGATGCGGCCAATGTCCACCGGCAGATGCGGCACGGCCTGAGCGCCGTCAACAAGCACTCTCGCCCCCGCCTTTCTGGCCGCACGAACGATTGTCTGAACCGGATTAATTGTGCCTAGAGCGTTGGAAACATGGTTAAATGCCACCAGCTTCACGCCGCGCAAGAGTTTCGGCAGATGGGTCAGATTCAGTCGGCCTTGGTCGTCGATCGGAATAAATTCAAGCTTCAGATTCTTCTCCCGTGACAGCAGCTGCCAAGGGATGAGGTTAGCGTGGTGCTCAAGTTCCGTCAGTAATATAGTGTCTCCGCGTTTCAGCATATTTCGCCCCCAGGCGGCGGCTACCAGGTTAATGCCTTCCGTAGTTCCTTTGGTGAAAATAACCGAGTCGGGCGAGGCGATATGCAGCCAGTCAGCAATCAGGCTGCGGACCGTCTCAAATTTTCCCGTGGCTTGCTCGGCCAATTCATAGGCGGCTCGGTGGGTATTAGCGTTTGTCTTGGAGTAGAAATCCACAACCGCGTCGATGACGGATTGTGGTTTGTGGCTGGTGGCGGCTGAATCAAAATACACCAAGGGCTTCTTCAGGCGCGCCTGGCGGAAAATCGGAAAATCCTTCTTAATTTTTGCGAAATCCATAGAGGGTAGAAATGATGTCGGCCACCTCACGGCGAGTTTGCGGCCCGGCGTCGACCGCGTCGATGAAACGGTGGACGAAGCCGCGAACCAGCAACTGTCGCGCCTCTTCAGGACGCAGGCCTCGAGAAGTAAGGTAATACATGAGAGCGGGAGAAAGATGTCCGACCGTGGCGCTGTGCGCAACCTGGACTTCGTGGGCTGAAATTTCGAGATTAGGCTCGGTTTCGACCGCGCTCTCCGAAGATAAGAGTAGCACATCTTCGCGCAAGGCGGATTCTGTGACCCGGGCGCCCAGATCAGTGATGATCATTCCCGGCACGTCCGTCCTGGATTGGTCCTGACCCAGACCGGCAAAGTGAATGCGACCGTAGGTGTTGGACGACTGGTGGTGGAGAGAAAGGTGGGACAATGAGCGGCTGTGCCCTCGTCCGTCATGCCAGACATAGAGTCTTCCCTCGGCTCCTTTAGAATTCAATTTCATCGAAGCGGTAGCGTGCTGAAGTTGATGGGCTTGAGAGGTTCTTACCACAGTTGTCCGACTATCTTTTTCGCCCAATACTTGAAGAAATGATTGTCCCGATCCTGATGATATGGCATTATCGATGTATTCGATCTGGCTGTGCGGCTCGGCCAGAATAAACACGGATTCGCTGGTCCAGGATTTTGTAGTATTCTTTGGCCTCAGTATTCGGATATTGGCTTGCGGCGCCACGACGATAAAAATATTCGGGCCGATTGGATTGTCCGACCGGGGTATCTCCACCGATTCGAAATTTGAGCCATCGACATGGAGGACGATATTTGTTCTCGTCAGGCTTTGTTGCCAAAGATCAATTTTTCTTTGCGTGTTGAGCTCGGCCCAAAAATGAAGTAAGCGATGGCGATACGCCGGCGAACACTCAGACAGCGGCAAAAGCGAGACAGGCGCTTTGGACCCTTTGATTGATGATTCGATACTCTGTATCCAAGCGTCGGAAGACGGCTGTTTCCTCGAAAAGGTTTGGACTTCTTGTGGCCATTGCCAATCACGAATTTCCCGCTCCCAGTTTTGCTGGCGGAAACGTGCACCGAGACTTTTTTGGATGGTGGCAATTGTTCGTGCCATCGTTTTTATCCCACCGAGCCGGTCATTTCCAGCTCGATCAGACGATTCAGCTCAACCGCGTATTCCATGGGCAGCTCTTTGGCGAATATTTCCAGAAAGCCTACGACAATCATCCGTTCCGCGTCTTCTCGCGTCAAGCCGCGCGATTCAAGATAGTAGAGTTGTTCGTCGCTGATTTTCGAAACCGTCGCTTCATGTTCAATAGTGGCCTGCGGGTTTTCAATCATCATTCGAGGATAGGTGTCTGAGCGAGACCGTTTGTCTAGCAGCAGCGCGTCGCAGCGCACACCGATCCGGCAGCCGTGCGCCTGCGGCAGGACCCGAACCAGCCCGCGGTAGGACGTTCGTCCGCCGTCTTTTGAAATCGACTTGGCCACGATGCTGGATGAGGTGTCTGGAGCCAGATGGGTGACTTTTGCTCCGGAATCCTGGTGCTGGCCCCGTCCGGCGAAAGCCACTGATAGGATGTCGGCCCGGGCGCCTCGGCCTTTGAGCAAAACGGCCGGGTATTTCATGGTTACTTTTGAACCCAGGTTGCCGTCCACCCATTCGACCAGAGCGTTTTCATAGGCAATGGCGCGCTTAGTCACCAGGTTGTAGACATTGGAGGACCAGTTTTGAATAGTGGTATAGCGGATGCGTGAATTCGGCAGCGCGACCAGCTCGACCACGGCTGCGTGCAACGAGTCTTTGGAGTACATCGGCGCGGTGCAGCCTTCGATGTAGTGGACGGACGACCCTTCGTCGGCAATGATCAAGGTGCGCTCAAACTGCCCCATGGACGGCGCGTTGATGCGAAAATATGCTTGCAGCGGCAGATCCACGTGCACGCCTTTCGGCACGTAGATGAAGGACCCGCCCGACCAGACTGCGGAATTCAAGGCTGAGAATTTGTTATCGGCCGCGGGGATGACCGTGCCAAAGTATTTTTTGACCAATTCGGGATACAGGCGAGGCGCTTCGGACATGTCGCAGAAGACTACTCCCAGTTTAGTCCACTGTTCTTTCAGATTATGATAGATGACCTCAGATTCATACTGGGCTCCTACGCCGGCCAGGAATTTCCGTTCCGCTTTCGGAATGCCGATCTTGTCAAAAGTGTCCTTAATCTTTTTCGGCACCTCACTCCATTTGGTGGATGATCGTTCGGATGGCCGGATGTAGTAGGTAATATCATCAAAATTAATTCCTGAAAGGTCTGCGCCCCAGGTCGGCATCGGTTTGGCCAAAAAATATTTGAGAGCCTGAAGACGCCGATCCAGCATCCAGGAAGGTTCTTTTTTCTGTTCCGATATTTTACGAACGGTTTCTATCGTTAGACCGCGCGGAGTTCGATAAACATAGTCAATATCATCTTTGAAATTGATCTGGCGTCGTTGGATGTCGGCGGCGGTTGTTGGCATAGAAACGAATTTATGATGCGACTTTGAGGTATTCTGAATACCCTTTTTTCTCTATCTTTTTTACCAGCGCGGCGCTGCCTGATTCGGCGATGACGCCATTCACCAGCACGTGCACGATGTCTGGTTTGAGGTACTGCAACAGCCGCTGATAATGGGTGATAATGATAAAAGTCCGCTGAGGTGATCGCAGGGAGCGGACGGTTTTTGAAATTAGTTTCAGGGCGTCAATATCCAGTCCCGAATCCACTTCGTCGAGAATCGCCAGCTTAGGCTGCAGCACCAGGAGCTGAAGCATTTCCGCCTTTTTCTTTTCGCCGCCTGAAAATCCGGTGTTAACTGATCGCTCGAGAAAAGACTCAGGCAGTTTGAGGGTAGACAAGGCTTTGCGCAGGTTCTTGTCGAAATCCTTTTGCTGATTCGCTTTCGGATGGTGCGCTTTGTAAGCCGTGGCTAGAAATTCCAGCAGATTCACTCCCGGCAGTTCCGGGGGTTGCTGAAAACTGACAAAGAGTCCGAGACGACTGCGTTCCCAGGCTTTCAGCCGAAGTAGGTTCTTCCCTTGCCAGCGGATCTGACCTTTGGTCACGGTGAATTCGGGCTGCCCCATCAGCACATGCGCCAGGGTTGACTTTCCCGAGCCGTTGGGACCCATCAAAGTGACGATTTTTCCCCGGGGGAAGCTGACGTCGACGCCACGCAGGATTTCCTGGCCGGGCGCTTTGGCATGGAGAGAATGTATCTCTAGGGTGTTGGTAATTGTAGGCATTTAGGTGTGACTAATTTCCGATAGCGTTATTCGTTCCAAAGTGTCATCGATGGCTTGCTGGACTTTTTTCCAGGTTTGCTGCGAGGGGCAACGTTTTTCAAAATCACAAGGCTCGGTCAAACAATCCACCACGCGCGCCTGGTCGCTCAGGCGGTCGAGTACCGCTTTGACGGTGACGGAGCGGGGCGGGACAGCCATAACATACCCTCCATTGCGTCCTCGCGTGCTTTTGACCCAGCCGGCCTGGCGAAAAGGAAGGATAAGCTGCTCCAGGTACTTCAGCGAAATCGCTTCGCTATGGCTGATTTCCGAGAGGGCAACTGGCTGCTTGGTCTTATATGTTTTTGCCAGCCAGCTGGCCAGGCGCAGGCCGGAGTGTTCGCGGGCTGATATGGATCCAAGATAAGACACGGAGGTGAAGAATAGTTTAATCCCTACTAAAATACTAGGAGATTATAAGTTACTGGAATCTTTATGTCAAACTTCTTGTCTTTAAACCATCCGGATCAGATTGACGGATAATAACGAAAGTGGTACACACTGGGTAGTCACAGGGCTTGAATAAAGGGGGGTGCATGTCCTTTTCGTTCCTTCATACCATTAGTCAGTCGCGTTTGGCTCGTCAGATCGAGTTCTTGCTCGAGATCGATAAACTGAAGGCTATATGGCGCCGCACGTACCTTACTGACGGCAAGCGGCGTGAAAATACCGCGGAGCATTCATGGCACGTGGCGCTGTATGCCTTGGTGCTTGGTGAATGCGCCGATGATCCCAGAGTGTCGACCGGCCGTGTCATCAAGATGCTCCTCTTGCATGACTTGGTGGAGGTCTATGCTGGCGACACCTTCGTCTATGACGTGCAGGCTTGCGCCGATCAGCCTCAAAGAGAGAACGCCGCCGCCCAACTACTCTTTGACATGTTGCCCACTGATCAGGGTCTAGAGCTGAGGGCTCTGTGGGAGGAGTTTGAAGCTGGTGAAACTGCCGACGCGATTTTCGCGCGAGGACTCGATCGTATCCAGCCGATCCTTCAGAACATCGCTTCAGGCGGGCGCTCTTGGCGGGAGAATGAAATCACGCTTGATCAAGTTGATGGTAAATGTGACCCCATTCGCCGGGCGTCGGCAGCCTTGGCAGAGATGATTGCAACGCTGCTTGAAGACGCTGCCGAACGCGGGGTGTTACCGCGGTCGACTACCATTTAGGCTTCTCATTCATGAAGTTTTTCGTACGCCCCAGCTCGGTGCGAGTCGGGGTTTTTCTTTTTCGTATTTTTTCGGCAAGTGCGATATACTAGGAGGGCATTACTAACAATACCAATGAACAACATAGAACAGTACGATCCTGAAATCAGTCAGGCGCTGAAGGCCGAAATTAGACGTCAGAAACACGGCTTAGAGCTCATTCCGTCAGAGAATTTCGTCTCACCGGCAGTGATGGAAGCGCTCGGCTCGGTGTTAACTAATAAATACTCGGAAGGCTATCCCGGCAAGCGCTATTATGGAGGCAATGTTCACGTCGATGAAATTGAAAACATAGCGCGTGAGCGGGCGAAAAAGCTCTTTGGAGTGGATCACGCCAATGTCCAGCCCTACTCCGGCTCTCCGGCCAATCAGGCGGTGTGTTTCGCGCTGCTGGATCCAGGCGACACATTGATGGGTTTAAGCTTGGCTTTTGGCGGGCATATGACGCACGGGCTGAAGGTAAACTTTTCCGCCAAGTACTATCGTTCTGTCCAATATCAAACAAACCAAAACGGCTGGCTGGATTATGACATGATTCTGGACCTGGCAAAGAAAGAGCGGCCAAAACTCATTATTGTCGGCGCCACGGCCTATCCCCGAAAGTTTGATTTTGAAAAGTTCCGCGATATTGCCCGGCAAGTCGACGCGTTTTTGTTGGCTGACATCTCGCATATCGCCGGGTTAATAATTGCCGGAGAGCATCCGAGTCCGGTCGGTCTGGCTGACGTGATCAGCACCACCACTCATAAGACCCTGCGCGGCCCGCGAGGGGCGATGATCCTGTCCAACGGGAATCCCTCCACTCCATTGAAAGCGGTTGATCGTAGTCGGGAGAATATCCCCACGTTGATTGATCGAGCAATCATCCCCGGCCTCCAAGGCGGTCCGCACAATCACCAGACGGCCGCGATCGCGATCGCGCTTCATGAAGCGGCGCAGCCGGAATTTCGTGAATACGGAAAACAGGTGACGCGCAACGCGAAAGCATTGGCTGATTCATTGCTGGAGCAGGGCGCGAAACTGATTACTGACGGCACGGATAACCATTTGATGGTTATTGATGTTACGCCCTTTGACGTTACGGGTAAGGAAGCAGAAATCGTGCTGGACTCCGTCGGGATCACGGTCAACAAAAACATGATACCTTTTGACGAACGCAAACCTTTTGATCCATCGGGAATCAGGCTGGGTACTCCGGCCATCACCACGCGGGGCATGGACGCGGCGGCCATGAAGAAAATCGGCGTTGCTATCGCCTCTGTGCTGAAGCAGCCAAAAAACACGGAAACGCTTGACCAGGCTCGTGTCATGGTTCGGGAATTGACTGAACAGTTTCCGCTCTATCCTGAATTGAAACCGTAAAAGGGCATCCTGTATTCCACAAAGTCATTTCTCCCCCCTGAACATTGCTTTGCGCTTCAGGCATAGAGTTTGGTCGAAATGACGGATTAAATGTTTTTTAAATCGATGTATGCAAGTAATAGACGGCCGGGCGCTGGCCAGGGAAATATTGAACGATACAAAACACCATATAGCGAAGCATGGAATTACTCCCGGCCTGGCAATTTTGCTGGTTGGCCAGGACCCGGCCTCGCATCTGTACGTCCAGCTCAAGGAAAAAGCCGCCAGCAAGATTGGCGTGCGCTTTGAAAAACATTTGTTTCCCGCAGCCACTACCCAGGCGACGATTATCCAAACAATTAAGACGCTCAATCAGCGGACAGATGTTCACGGCATTGTCGTACAGCTTCCTTTGCCAAAACCATTGGACGAAAACGCGGTTGTCGAGGCTATCGCTCCCGCCAAAGACGTTGATGGTTTTCATCCTGAAAATATTCGCCGTTTAATTGAGGGAAAAGTTGTGCTTGTGCCGGCTCTGGCCCAGAGTATTGTCGCCTTAGTGCGTCAGCCGGGAATTGTTTT
>JAUYLJ010000046.1 GCA_030699685.1 bacterium
TGTAATGCCTGTCCTAACTCTTCAACTAATGCGCCAACATCGGGATATTGCATGGCGAGCAACTCCTGAGTATGCTGTTGGAGCAACTTTCTGACGCCCTCAACGTCATGTGATGGTTTTGAGAATTCCGACTCAAAATCATCGAGGATTCCGTGGAACCAGGCCAATGTTTCACCAACAGACTGCACGTTATTCTCGTGAATCTCAGCCCTCGCCAGCGTCTTTCCGGGCAAATAATTAAAGGCGGCCGCGAAGCTCTGGTTGAAGCTGACGACTGTTTCCCCTTGCTTTGACTGCACAATAGAAGGAACTGGGAAGTTTCTTTCGGCCAAATACCGCAATACAGAATGATCATACAATATTTCATTTCTCTCGCGTCCAGGCTGATACAAGCGGACCGTAAACTCTCCCTCATTTGTCGAGACATGGAAGGTTTCATTCACTGAGTCGGCGCTCAATTTCTCAATAGGGCCAACCGCCTCAAGGCCATACTGCTTGAGTAACGACTCTAAATCAATCACTGCCATCGACGTAAAGAACTGATCCTGTTTTCAATCGCCGGCCGGTACAGCGTTGTCGACGCTCCTTCCTGTTTGCCCATAAATTCAGCCACCCGATCGACCATTTCAGACTTGGTCAGTTCAGGTTCGGTAAACTGGCCGTTTTGAAAGCAATACGTGCAGTAATCATGATGCGTCTGACCGTCAACGGTCGTGCCATGATCTGATTCGTCGGGCATTGGCATGCTGCAACTTTGGCAAATTGCCGCCTCTTCGATTTTTTTCATTTGACCGCTTCGTTAAAAAGTATGGCTTGTCGATCAGTCACTCTTGTCGCCGCAAAGGCCTCCGGTTTAAGCTTGACCCCAAAAGTGAATGAGAATACGATACGGATATCAATTCGTCGGCTCAATAACCATGCCGCAGGAGGTAGGTCATGGCTATTCCGGTCAGGAAAGTCGATGGCACCAGTTTCCGCTGGAATCGTGAAATTGGCTACGTCGACAATCACAACGGCGGGAAGGTAGGAAGCAGCGCTCGCACGATGGTACGGGTCTTCGCGGAAGAGATCATGGGGATGGGTCAAGGGGATTCCGAAGAACTCCCAGTTTCTCAAATCTCAACCGACGATACCGCGCCGTCAAAGCCGGAGACGATCTAGATCGTCTCCCTTTTTTTTGTCGAGTTAGTCTCTTTCGTGTCCCTGCTTACAGCGTTATGAGATTTAGAAGTGCCTTCAAAAAATTTCTTGAAGGCATGCTCCATCCTTTTGCCGAACTCACGGCCCCATTCTTCAGGATGGTTCCGATAGTGCGTTTCAATATTTTTACCCATTTCTTCGATCTTCATTCCCAGTTCCTTTCCCCATCGTTCCCAATCGCCGCTACTTTGATTGTCAAAAAAATCCCACCAATGCGCTCTGTGGCGCTGGCGCTTGAGAATAAGCGTCAGTCCCATAACGATCACGATGCCCGGCCAGAATAGATTCCAAAAGCCGACAGTCACGACTCCGAGATTTCTCAGGAGAAATATTATGCCGAGGGCAATGATGAGTAAAGCGATTGCCATAAGAAATACCCCTACACTATCAGAATACCACTTTGGCACTCGAAAGACAAGTTTTCATGAAACTGGAAGGAGATAAAGAAAAAGGCCCCAGATATGGATCAGGGAACCTTAGAGTACGCCATTGGGATTCCCACTTTCCCGCAGGACTCGAAGAACCAGCGCATGCGCGCTTCCTCGTCGTCATCGTCAGGAGAGCTATCGAGCAATTGGAGAACTTGCTCAGGAGTCTGCCCAAGCAACAGGTTTTCGCAGAAAGCCCCCGCCCAAGCCGTCAGTTCGTCCGGCGGCATACGGAGCTCAAGAGCCGCACAGAGAGCCATCAGGACAACTTCCGGGCTGTTCATCGGGTGTTCGGTCTTTCTTGACCGAAAGCGCAATAGCCCACGCAGACCTTCTAGGTGTAGCTCGTTGGACCGAAGATGAGTGGTCTTGCAAAGCCTGTGAAGAAAGAACTTCTGAGATTCCATCACTCCCCCTTCCATGCCAAAGTTGGCGGATCGACTACCAACAGCCTACGTGATTACCATCAGAAGTCAATAGCTAGGCAAGCTGGTCTATTTTCGCCGCCAAAATAAAGTCATTTCTGGACAAGCCTTTGATAGCATGGGTGCTCAAACGTATTGCCAGCTTATTATAGCCGTGGATGTTCAGGTCCGGATGATGTCCCTCTTGCTCGGCCAGTTCAGCCACCTTGTTTACAAACTCTATTGTTTGAACGAAATTCTTAAAGGAAAAATCTCTGGCTAGCGTTTTTTCTGATTCCGTGACCTTCCAGCCAGGAAGCTCTTGCAAAAGAGGTTCAAATTGTTCACGGGTCATGGGAGGAATTCCTCCTTCGCATGGCTCGCATTTGGACTGGGTAAGTGTGCTCATCTTTGATGATAAATTGTTTGTGACGGAAAGGCAAATTCTATTTCCTCTTTAGCAAACGCGAGCGCAATATTCAGGTTGATGGCTTGGTTGATGTTCATGTACTCATTATAATCGCCCGATTGGACACCCAAGTGTAATCTTGGCCGCTGTTATCACCTAACTGAAAATCAACAATTGCGTTCCAGAAACTCATGTACTAGTATTGTACCCTACGCAACTCTCAGGTCAAGCGCTTTCGGCGCCACCGATAGTAAACAAGCGCAGCCAGCAGTCCACCGGTAAAATCAATACCGACATCAGCTACCGATCCTACCCTCCCGTCGACAAAGGTTTGATGAATCTCGTCCACCGACGCGTAAATAAGTACTCCCAACAAACTCACCAGTGGGATGGACCAGTGATGAGGATAACGATGCTCGCCATAGCGCATCAACAGCACGGCAAACACGCCGTATTCAAAAAGATGGGCCATCTTTCTCAAGATCAAATCCCATACGTCCGGAACGTCTATCCGCAGGCTCGGAATCGAAGAAAGATAAAATATCAATCCGGCCCAGAGAACCATCGGCGCCCAATGTAGAAAAAATGTTCTCATTGGGAGAGTATACCCCGCGAGAGCCGCATTGACAATATTATTCGAAAAAGCTACACTGCGTTGTGTTATTCACGTTACTAAGCCCGGTGGTATAATCCGGTTAACCGCGCTGCAAATAATTTAGTGTCTAGCGCAAAGCGGTTTAGCCTTTTCACAATCTTCTTTAGTGCGGGCTCGTGGTGTAGCCCGGTTAACACGTCTCCCTGTCACGGAGAAGATCGCCGGTTCAAATCCGGTCGAGCCCGCATTGAAGAATGATTCCCCTACCGGTCCGCAAATGTTGAACGAGGTACACTAAAAAGAGGTCCGCGGTAAAGATCTCCTTCTTCTACAAAAATCCTATGCCAAAGTCGGCTCCAGAATGCAATGGAGTTATTCGAGACGGGCGCCGCTGGATCGATACATGACGACGAATGGACTTCCGTCAGAGTTTGGAATTGCCACAATTTCATCTACTCCGTTTCCATCAATGTCGCCGGCCGCTATTCTGGCTGCTCCCGTATGTCCCCTGGAAAATAGATCAAAACTGCCGGCGAAAGTATTGCCGAAATTTTCATATATTTTCAATACTGAATCGGCACGCGGCCCAGGCGTCGCCAGGATTTCGTCTCGGCCGTCACCATCAACGTCCCCGCCGGCCACCACTACTCCTCCGCCAAAGCTCGGGTCAAAAGCAAAGGTTCCCGGAGTGATACGATGTCCCCAACCAGTAAAAATCTGGACATGGGGGCCGCCGCGTTCCGGCCCGGTAATGATCTCTGATTTCCCATCTCCGTTGAGATCTATCGAGTCAAGATTTATTCCACCGCGGAAGGTCGGCGCATAGGCCATAAAGTTGCCGATCATGGTTCCATCCGATTCGTGTATAGTCACGTGAGGTCCTCCTCCAGGCCCGGCGGCCACCAGAATCTCGCCCAATCCGTCCCCATCGACATCCCCGCAAGCGACATTTGCTCCTCCCAGAAAAAGTCCATCCAGCGCGAAGAAACCATTATTGATTGTCGGATTGCCCAGGTAGTCAAAAATACGAATATGCGGTCTACCGCCCGGCCCTGGAGCCGTCACTATTTCATCACGTCCATCGCCATTAAGGTCGCAGGAGGCAACCCGCACCCCCGAACGCAAAAAGGAGAAGTACGCGAAAAACTGGGATTGAATATTTCCCTCCCCGTCAAACACTCGGACCTGGGGGCCAAAACCGTTGCCCGTACCGGTAATCACTTCCTCTTTCAAGTCGCCAAGCACGTTTCCGCTGCTAATGTAGTACCCTCCCCTCAGCGACGAAGAGTACGCGTAAAAACTTCCCGGTAAATCAGTCTCAAATACCGTGGATGGAACTTCTCCCGATCCGTCCATGATTCCAAAGGAGCTTGGAGAGTGGGCGTACTGACCATCAGAATTCGTTACCTGTACGTCATACCAACCAGGCCGCATTTGGCTGATAGGAAGCTCGACTACGAGTTCGCTATCGCTCACCACATACGTGGCGGGAGAATCCAGTGCTCCGAATTTCGTGCTCGCGCCATGCCTAAAATCACTTCCAAGGATCTTGACGCGTAAACCCGATCCATTGTCCCAAGAAAGTGAGACACGGTCCGGATCAGTACCTAATATTGCCGGAGCCGACTCTGTATACGGCGCTGTTCCCGTAATATCGACCCGCCGCAAAACGTCGTTGTTTGCATCGGCAACTATCATCTGATTTAAAAGACGGTCGACCAGCATCCCTTTCTGGTCGTGGAAACGCGAGACAGTCCTGACGCCATTGACGTAGCCGATCACGCCGGATGAGGTGACAAGCTTCGTCACAAATGTTCCTGGTTCAATGACCCGAATCCGATGCGAACCAACTTCGGAAACGTACAGGTTTCCCGCGGTATCGAGCTCGACGTATTCAGGCAATGAAAATACCGCATCACGGCCGATCGCGTCACGATAACCGGCTGATCCGGTGCCGGCAATAGTCGTTACCATGTTGTCTGAAAGCCGAATTCGACGTATGGCGTGATTGTTGGTATCGGCGATGTACAAATACTCCCCGTTTTGATCAATGGTCATGCCAAAAGGCCGGTCAAAACTGGCGTTATCACCTTGTCCGTCTAAGAAGCCGGCTTGGCCAGATCCGGCCACCAGCGCCGTCTGTCCAGTAGCTACTACGACGCGCCGGATTCTGTTATTGCCAGTATCAGCAACATATAAATATTCACCGTTAGGCGCAATCGCCAATCCGCCGGGGTGACGAAACCGCGCGTCTTCGCCAAAACCTTCTCGATAACCATTGTCATCGCTTCCCGTGGTATTTATCAAGCCGCCGCCTGCCACCAGTGAGCTCGACATCGTGGTAAGGTCCACCCGGCGAACCCGGTTGTTCCAGCGGTCGGTCAAATACAACGCAGCACCATCAGCATTAATCGCCAAGGAAGTGATATTACTGAATCTTGCCTTTGCCTGATTGCCTTCAACATAATTATCCACGCTATTGCCAATGACATGGCTCGTTGATTTGTCTGCGTAGCGTATTCTCCGGATTTTGTTGTTTTCGGCCAGGTAAATATACTGCCGATCGGGACTCAGTAGTAGATCCCAGGGCCTCCCCAGCAGCACCTCGCTGTCCCCATTCCGGTTACCGAAACGCTCAGCCCCCGCAAAGTCTTGGTTGTCATCAGGATCTGCAATGAGAAATCGCCTGATCGTGCCAATACCCATGTTGGAAACATAGAGATTGCCATCATGTATCGTCAGTCCGCTGGGAAAATTCAACGCAGCCATGGCTTGGTCGCGAGCCAGCAACATAGTCGCGTTCGTTTCAAGATCGATTTTTCTCAGCTTATCGTCAAAACCATCACCATCGGTAACATATAGATCACCATCATGGTACTCTACACCCCAGATGTTTTGAAACGCGGCGGCGGTTCCCACCCCTTCGACGTATTCGTTTTCACCCGAACCGGCGATATCGACGACTTGACCGTTTGAAATAGTAATACGTTTCACTTTGTGACTGCCGCTGTCTGCCACGAAGAGAAAATTACCGTCATCATTTGCCGCCAGTTTTTTCGGCGCGTTAAGGTTGCTTGACAAGGTCTGAACGTCTCCCCCGTTTATGCTAACGGATTTGACCGCGTTATTGCCCGTATCGGCTATATACACTATCCCCCCATACACTTCAACTCCCTCCGGTGAATTGAGCCCCGTTCCTACCAGCGTGGAAACGGAACCATACTGGTCAATCTTTCTGACAACGTCATTTTCGGTATCGGCTACGAAGACTACACCGTCGGCTACCGCCACACCGTGAGGTAAGGCGAATTCCGCAGCGTTGGCCGCGCCATTCACCAATCCGTAGCGACCGCTCCCCGCCACGGTGGAAACCACCCCCTCCGTATTTATTTTACGGATAACGTTGTTGTGCGTGTCGGCGATGAAAAAATTTCCCTCAACGTCCACTGTGATATCCTCTTGAAAATCAAAATACGCCTCCAGTCCCGTCTCCCCGTCCCCGTCGTACACCTGGCCAAGCCAAGTGGTGACATCGCCATACGCCGCCTCGCTCACTGACGGCACAAGAAACAAAAGAACCAGCAAGGTGGTTTTGAGAGAAAAACTTTTCATGGTAAAGAGTATGTTGAAATCAATTATGGTAAAAACATACCATTTTTATGCCTTATCGTTCAAGGGTCGCCAACAACCATTTTTCCATCGAGCGATACCCTAACCACGATATCGCCAAGCTCGTCATTGCGAAAAACACGGCTCCCTGCCTTCTCAAGCGTATCAAGGACACGCTTCGCCGGATGACCATAGCTATTATCCTCTCCAACCTGAATAACTGACACTGCTGGCGAGACAGCGCGGATAAATTCCTCAATTGACGAATCACCGCTGCCATGATGCGCGACCTTCAGAAGATCCGATCGCCAATCAACTTTTTGAGATAAAAGCGCTCTTTCAACTTCCTGGGAAATATCCCCGGTAAAGAGCATGGTTATCCCTTGATACCGGAGCCGGGTCACTATTGAAGTGTCATTTGGATCATCTGTTTTCTGTCCGAACATGGATTCAAAAGGATGTAGTACCTCCAGCGTGGCGTCATCTGGCAATTTAAACTTGTTTCCCATCACGGGGTAATATTCCGCGAT
>JAUYLJ010000056.1 GCA_030699685.1 bacterium
CTGATGGAGCCTATGTCGTCGTGCTCAGGGAGTCTGAGGCACGCAATTTCGGCGTGCAGTCGGGCGACACCGTCGAACTGCGCTGGCGGCGGCGCAAGTTGAACGCCAGAGCGTATTTTACAAGCAGTAAGGTACATCCAGGAGAAGTCGGTCTCTACCGGGACATCTGGGAGAAATTCAATATCCGGACCGGCGATATACTTCAACTCAGAGTACTATCGCGTCCAGAATCAATCAAGGCGATTATCAGCAAGTTACTCGGGCACACCCTCTCCTATGCCGAAATGCGCTCTATCATACGGGACATTGTTGATCGGCGGTTGACCCGGAGCGAGATCAGCTACTTTGTAGCCAGCAGTTTCGCGCGGCATTATTCCGATGCCGAGCTGTATTATTTGACCAAAGCGATGGCAGAAACGGGACAGCGCCTGTCTCTTCCTGGTGTGGTGGTGGATAAGCACTCGGTGGGAGGATTGTCGGGAAATCGCACCTCCATGGTCATGGTACCTATCATTGCCGCCAGCGGTCTGATTATGCCGAAGACCTCTTCTCGGGCAGTGACATCGCCAGCCGGCACAGCCGATACGATGGAAGTCTTGGCGCCGGTTGAGCATCCCTTAAGCAGTATTAAAAAATTCATTCGTCAGAACAAGTGTTGCTTGGTCTGGGGTGGAAGTGTCGACCTGGCTCCGGCCGACGACCGGATTATCCGCGCGTCGCAACCGCTGGGTGTTGAACCATTGAACAAGATGATCGTCAGCATCATGTCCAAGAAAGTGGCGGCCGGAATCAAGTATCTGGTGATTGATCTGCCGGTCGGTCCGAAAATGAAAATTCCTAACATGAAGATAGCCTGGGAGGTGGAGCGAAAATTCCTGGCTATCTCCAAGCGCTTCGGTATCAAGACCAAGGTACTGATTAGCGAAGCGAAAGAGCCGGTTGGCCGGGGGATCGGTCCGGCGCTGGAGGCGCGGGACGTACTAAGAGTGCTGCAAGGCCATGAGTTGCGGCCGGTCGATCTCGAAAAGAAATCAGTTCGCCTGGCCGGGGAGCTTTTGGAGCTCGCTGGAAAAGCGCGACGAGGAAGCGGACAGGCGATGGCGCAAAAGATCCTGGACTCTGGTGAAGCCTGGAAGCGAATGAAAAAATTGATCGCTCTCCAAGGCGGAGACGCTGAGATCCGGGCCGACGAGGTGGTTCTCGGAGCCATCAAGAAACGATTTTTCGCGAAACGGAACGGCATCGTCAAACGAATAGACGATACGGCAATTGATGAAATCGCGCGAATGCTTGGCGCGCCGAATGAAAAGCTAGCCGGTATCCACCTCCATAAACGTTTGGGAAACGCGGTGCGAAAAGACGATCCCATATTCACGCTCTACGCTCAAAGCCGTGACCGCATGAAGCTCGCGGAAAAGGCATTACTTAAAACAAATATATTTACAGTTTATTCTACGCGCCATGGATGATCAAAACGACAGGATTGACAAAGAGATTGAAAAAAGGCGTTTTAAAGCGCGCCTATTTCTTTGGGGTGGTCTCGGCATATTGGTTATTTTAGTGGCAATTTTAATATTGATATTTGTGTTGCTGAATTCCATCATCAATCTCTTTGCTTAGGCTTAGTCGGTTTTAATAAACAGTTTCCCGTTGCGCAATCGATAATTCATCGGTGTTTTTTGTTTTCGACTTTAGTATCTTGACAAGGAGACGGTCTTATGCTAATATCTTCTGTTTTGTACTTCACGAAAAGCGTGTTACCCTATTTGACCCAATAAACCGAAGAACGTTATGAAATTTTTTGCTAACATTCAAGAAAACTGGCGGTCCATCGTTCTGGTGACGCTTCTAACCTTGTCTTTAAGCGTGATTGTGACTTTTATCCAGCCCTTCGAGTTCAGCTCTACGTTCTCGCTCTTGGTGATCGAGAAAAACCCGAATCTGGACGCGTTTTCAGCCGCGAAATCAGCCGAACGGCTCAGCCAGTCGCTGGGACAAGTGTTGTATACGACGTCGTTTTACGACAAAGTTCTGAATTCTGGCTATGTGGCTGACAACGTTGGATTTTCCAATGACGAGCAAAAGCGCCGCGAGCAATGGAAGCGTCAAATAGATACCCAGGTTTTTGCCGATGTGGGCGTGCTGAAAATCACCGTGTATGACGCGGATCGGGACAACGCTTCTGACTTGGCGAACGCTTTGGCAGTCGTATTGGCTGAAGACGGCACTGAATATCTGGGCGGTGGAAACTCGATCGAACTCAAAGTAGTGGACTATCCTCTGACTTCTAAGAATCCGATGCGTCCGAACGTTCCGGTCAATCTCGCTGCCGGGCTTCTGCTTGGACTGGGCGGCTCTATCGGCTATTTTGTGGCGCGCGACTATCGGGCCAGGGCAAATACCCCTGGTCAAGGAGCTGAAGCGCGGGCTGATAATACAGAGCACACTACGCAGGCAAATGAAGCTAATGTTCCCGATAAGAATCAATTTCTTTTTGAGAGTTTTATGTCTGTACCAAAGCCCGGGCAAGAGGTGGAAGAAATCAAGGATATTCCTGAACGGCAAAAAGAATGGGCTCCCAAGGAAGAAGAGTATAGGAATTTTGAATAACAGCATTATTGTTTAGTGGCTGGATCTTAAGATTGAGAAATTCACCAGTGCTGACTAAGTTCGTGGAGTCGCTCCCCGGACTTTCGAGCCCTGGTGTTCGATAAGAGAGGTTGTCATTTGACAACTGAATACACTGAAACTCAACCCATGGAGGTGAATCATGCGGTTCGCCGCAATGATCGTTCTGTTCTACGCGGTCTTGCTGGCCGACATTGCGTCGGCCGCGGATTGCGTTGAGCCCGACGTGATCTACTCTGCAATGTCCTTCGGGGACGTTGACCTTGGCCGGGACACGCTCCCGATCAACGGTCACGACGCTCCGAAGGATGGACTTTTCGCAGTTCAGGAGCTTCCCCGGACCGACGCTTACACGCGGCGGTTCAGGTTGCATCTCTACTGCGATCCGGAGGCCGCCGATTGGCGGATGGTCGAGAACGAGGTGATCGTGACGGTCCTCAATTTCGAGGTACCGGCGCCGGTCACGCTTCCGAAGTTGCGCGAGGTCAAGAAGGGCGAAAGCCTTTCGCAGATCTCCCGCGAGACCGGGCTCCCAATTGGGACCCTTAGGGAGCTGAACTACATACCGCCCGATGGGTCGCGTATTTATGAAGGGGAGACTCTCGTGTTGGAAGACATGGGGGAAGAACCGATTAGAACCTACGACTTCGTTCTCGGTGACCCAAGCGGACTCGATTACCGAGGGAAAGCCTTCGTGGATTCGGTCCGCGCCTACTATGGCGGCACGATCCCACCAATGGCAATCCTTCGGGATCAGCTCGACCATATTGCACCCGAACAGGTGCCAGACTATGTCCGGCAGCAGTGGGTGTCGTTGGTGGAAGCCAGTCAGCCTGATGAGGTTTGGCTGGAGTCTAGCTCGAAGAAGCCACTCATTGTTGATGGTCTGTTCTTCGGCGGGTACAAGTCAGCCGAAGTCAAGATCTGGGGCCGGACTCTGTGTGATTGGAAGGACGTGCGAACGCTTCAGCCCATCACACGCCTACTGGCGTACGAGTACGCGCACGTTGACTTCGGCGGTTATCGCTGGTATCTCTACCAGCTCGTAGACTGCCGCAACGGTGTATTTGTCAAGGTGCCGCTGAAGCGACGCGGCGAAGTGGAAGTGACGGAGTACATTCCGCCACCGCGCCGCCCGCCAACTACTGAGATCCCCGTGGAGAGACCGGATCCGAAGGCTCCTCCTGGGAGGTCGCGAGACTTCATCCAAGGCGGGGTTGTCTGGACAGACTATGTGCACTCGCGGGGAGGGGGAGACAGTCAAAACTCCCTCTACGCTGGTATCGAGTGGCTACCGCGGCTGTCGCACTACGACGGGCTCGCGGGCCTGGAAGACCTCGCTATCGTGGCGCGGGTCGGACAAGCGGTCGAGGACGCCAACCACGTCGGTGACTACCGACTAGGACTCCGGACGAACGTCTACGGCGACAACTACGGTTGGCGCGTGGACATCGAAGGCGGTGCTCGGTACTCGGCCGGACAACGAATGTTTGTCGAGTACACAAACATTTCTCCAACGCGCATCCACGCTGAGGAGAAGGGGATCTACACTGATGGATACGGCGCCTATGGCCGTATCCTGGGACTGACCCCCGGTCGGGGGTACTTCGATCTGGCGTACCTAGGAGGATCTGACCTGAAGAGGCAGTTCTTTGCCGGGTACACTGTCGAGCCGCGGCCATTCTACGCGCGGGTCGACTACGGCCTGACCGAGCGGAAGTCGCAAACTCGTCGCTCTCGGAACATCAGCTTTCCGGCTGATGAGATGAGGACGACAGAGCTACGCGGCGGCGTGTTCCTGCATCGAACTGTACTGACCTACGCGTCGTATAGCTGGCGGTCATTCGATTCTACCATCTGGTCCTTCGACTGGAACGGATGGGGTCTTGGACTCGAGTGGCGCCTGAACCCGAACTGGCGGATCAGAGGAGACTATAAGTACTTCCTGGATGCCGTGGATCGGGACGTCGCTACGGGTATCGAATACAACACCGACCGGCACTTCGTCCAGCTCGGTACTGACTGGAGTTGGTGAACAAGAACAAGGACAAGGAGGAAAGAGATGAATCGAACGAAGGCCCTCTGGGGCCTGATGGCGCTGGCGATGATCCTGACCGTTTCGGCCTGTAGCCGGGACAGTTGGGATATCACGTTCCCGGAAGAGGGAACGAACCACGCGGAGTTCAGCTTCTCGCTGAACGCGAATGCGGCAGGTGACGGCGACCCGGTCTACATCAACGGGTCTGTCGTTCCCGGGTACGCTGACGATCCGACCGTCTTGGTGCCATTCGGCACATTCGAGAGCGGCAGCGTGAACGGTACCTTCTCCCGGAACGTCTGGGGGAATGAAACCTTCACGGCCGTGTTCTGGCGGAAGGAGCTGGCTACTGGCCGGTACTTCCGCTTGACTGATATCGAGGTCAACGGTATGCCCCTCCTAGCCGTGGCCGCGACGGAGTGGGACATCCACAGGATGTTCCAGCTCTACGTCGAGGACGGCGAAGTGATGGTAGACCGGATGGCCAGCGTGGACAGTCTCATGACCGCCCACATTTGGTATACCGGTGATACACTCACCGACGATCTCAACGACCCAGCTGATCCTGACGAACCGGTCTACTGGCTGGGGACCTGGACAACGTTCCGGTACCCGCGCCACGCGACGACCTGGTCGAACGGGCGCTGGACCACCGACTTCACGGTCGCGAAGGAAGCAATGTTGCTTCTGCGGCTGGAAGCGGAAGACGGAGACGAGCTTCGTTCCGGCGTCTTTGTCGGCTCGGGCTCGTTCAACGACGCGCTCGAGGCCAAGTGCATGCGAGATCTCGGTGGCGGCTACTACGCCTTCGAGATCGGCGTCGACGGGGACGGGGACTTCTACAACCCCCGGACCGCCGACGAGCGCTACTTCGGCATCGAGATCGGCGGCAACTGACGGTTTCAAACCAACCCAGCACCTTCCCGAAGGATGGTGCTGGGCAACGCTACTCAGGGGGTATCCGATGAAGAACCTGTTTGCACTGATTGCGCTTCTAACGCTGGTCTGCGGACCGGCGTTCGCCCAGATTTCCCTGGACGACCCGGAGGAGAAGGCTCCTCCGACTGGTGCCTGTTGCGTCGAGGACGGGACCTGCAAGGTCACGACCAATGCCGACTGCGCGGGCGCATGGACGGATGGCGGGGTCTGCGACCCCAACCCCTGTCCTCAGCCGAAGAAGGCTGAGGAAAAGGAGAAGGTCGAGGCTCCAGACGAGCCGAAGGCCGAGCACCCGGCGAAGGAGGAGCCGAAGCCTTCGACTCCTCCCAAGCTGAAGTCGAGCGAGAGTGCTCGCTCGGCCTCGGTCAACAAGGAGCGTGAATCGGCCGCCCCTCCCCAGCGCAGCTCGGTGGAGGCTAAGCCAACCCAGGCAGCCCCTCCTTCGACGTCGGACGGGGAGTTCGTGGTGAAGACCCCGAACTTCCGAATCCGCTGGACGGGTTCGGAATACGAGGTGACCGTCAACGTGTCCTTCCCGCAAGGTGTCCACTGGGACGACGGAGCGGGCACGGCACCGTTCACTGTCTGGCTGAGTGGGTACGAATGTCGAGGTGGCGGGGATCCGGTTTTCGAAGACGTGGATGCCAACGCGAGTTCTGTGACATTCACGGTCGGACCTTGCGATAAGGAGAGCACGCTGTATCTCCGTTGTCTCGGGGCCAACGGTAAGACCGGGTGGCCGTGGAGTTATGGGGGATTCAACGTCGTCCTGCCCCCCGACGGGCAAGCGCGAATCTGGAAGAAGTAGCCTCTTCGGGGGCTGCGACAACGCTCATTCTGAGCCGGTGATACCACTACGTGGTTGACCCGGCTCTTTTTAATTGCCAAGAACCAATAATGTGAGCTGGATGAGTAAATTAATAAAATATAAAACGGCGTCGAAGCCAATGGCAATTAATCCGCCGAAGCACCGATACATATCCCGTTTTCATTTGCTATAATCAAACAATAATACTCTTCTGCCGTAGTAAGTAAAAGGCGTAGGCGGATTATCTGCTATAGGCTGTGCAATATCTTTGTTCTTTGGGTTGAATGATTAATGCCACCGCAATTAACCCCGCAATTGCCACTACCTTATCCCGCAAGCATTACTCTTGTGGCAAATGCGGGGTCCCATGACCTAACACCGTATAGTATCTTTACTCTTGCGAGCGCAGGCGGGGTCTCACTACTCCAGAACCCATGGTTCACTCTGGAGATTCCGGATCACCCAAATATTTTATAATTAATGATTCTGTTTTTGGATGTTTCATACTACAAAAAACAAAACACCCGACTAGTGTCCGGCATAACAACTTAATCTCCGCCAGGCGCGCAAGCCCTGCTCAGCTGAAGGAGAGATAGATTTACTCAACTCATCGTAGCAAGGGCCTTTAGACCCGCACGGGCGGGTAATATCACGTCACGCGCCTAAAAACGCTCGCTATGGATAATAAGTTTGAGTTTTTTTTGAAGGCAATACTTACTACTTGATTGTAGGTCGTGTTTCCGCATTCAACAATCCGGCCTGAAAACTCCAAAACAGCCACATCGCGGCAGTACCTTGCAGAACATTGTCTGAAAAACTCATCACCATGAGTGCCCCGGCCAGGCCGACGCCGCTGATCATCCAGGCCTTAGCGGCGGGGGATATATTCGCCCGGAATTTGCGCCAAAGTGAATACAGCAAGGTACCCAGCAGTATCATATATACTCCGAGGCCGATTACTCCCAGCTCAATTGCCAGCCTCAAATAATCGTTGTGAGCTTCGGTGCTTTCAAAAAAACCTTTAACGTACTGCTGGCGAATGACGGGGAAAGCGCCAAGGCCGTACCCAAATAATGGACGTTCGCCGATTTTCGCGCTCATCTCCGACCACACGCCGAAACGCCAGTCGATTGAGCTTTCAATATTTGAATCATCGCTTAGTCGTTGAACAAGAGGGTTTCGGTTAAAATCATAGTCAAAATACGCGATGCTGGCGCGGTTGATCACCGGACTCAACAAAAGCACCGCTAGTGCAAAAGCAGCGAGGACAATCAGGAGTTTTTTGTAATATCGAATTCCAAAAAGAATAAAAACAAATAGGAAGGCCAGCCAAGCTCCGCGAGTGTAGGTAAGAATCAGAAAAAGGCAAAGAACCGTCAATCCCGCCAGAATCAATTTTTGACTTCGTTCCGCCTGGCGTGAAAAGAAGTATCCCAGGCCTATGCCAAGCAGTAGGACGAGGTAGAAACCGAAAGCGTTGGGATGCCCCAAGGTAGCATAGACGCGGTTATCCAGACCCCCAAAACTCAGTCCCGTGCCGCTCAGAAACTGATAGGCGCCCACCGCGAGAGGAATTATCAGCGACACGGCAGCCGTCCCAAGAAACATGGAGAACCTTTGCGCGCTGGTGATGATCGAGCCTGCCATAAGATACATAACGAAAATGCTCAAAAAGCGCACGGACTCCCGAATAGTGGCGGAATTCGATGGGGTGTAGAAGAGGGAGATCACGCTTAATCCAGTGACAATCGCAAATGGCCAGAAAAGCGGCTGGCGCCAAAATCGGACTTTGCGCGTGAAAAAATACCAGAGGCCCCAGACAATTACCAAGATTCCCACAACGGAAGAAAGATTGAAGGGAAATGGACCCAGGGCAAACAATTCCGTCTCTCCAAAAACATCTAAAGTCGGACGAAGTGCTATCAGTACAAAAAAACCCAGTTTGAAATCAATGAAAAAAACAGGTACAAGCGCCGTCATAATCAAGACTAGGAGAATATTTTCTAAATTCGGATGATAAACCAAGACATAGACGAGCGGAATGGCCGCCAGTACGGATGGGGCAAATATGTTTCTAAAACGGTTGTTTTCTGATCGTTCTGTCGAGCTCATTGGGTATCGGTCATCAATCAAGTATTTATGGTTGAAGTATATCCTACTCTCCATAATCTGAGTAGGAAAGCACGGTTTGACTAGCATGTCAATGATTGCTTTTGATTGCCGCTTGCGTTATGCTGTAGGTCAATCAACACTAACCGACCTGCCTGTGTCAATTGCCTATAAAATTTCCGCGTATAATCGGGACCGCAAATGGCGCCATTTTTTGAAGGAATTTACTTTTACTCCGGAAATGACGGTCTTGGACCTTGGCTTCAGCGAAATTGAATATAGTGACACGGATAATTATCTTGAAAAGCATTACCCTCACCAATCAAAAATTACTGCCCTGGGTATTGATCAGCCAAAGGAATTTCTCCAGCGATATCCAAAAGTAAAATGCGTGTCCTACGATGGCACCACCTTTCCTTTTACCGACAAACAATTTGATATTTGCTGGTCCAACGCGGTAATGGAACATGTCGGCGACCGGCAACAACAACTGCGGTTTCTAAGCGAAATCAGGCGGGTGGCCAAACACGGCTTTCTCACCACGCCAAACAAGCACTTTCCGATAGAGGTCCACACCCGTGTACCGCTTTTGCATCTCTTGCCCAAACCCTGGTTTGACGCAATTTTGCGAAAATTAGGAAAAAACTGGGCCACGGGCGATTATATGCACTTATTCTCCGAAAAGGATCTTCGCCGAACACTGGCTGAAGCAGGCTACAAAAAATATCGGATAATAAAAAACCGGATTCTCTTCTGGCCAGTGGACTTTGTCGTCGTGTTTTAAATCAGCTTGTGCGGAAGCGCTGTCGTTGTTTCCGCGGCTTTTTGATATACTTCTTCATAGCGCTGGGAAGTTTCTTTCCAGCTAAAACATTCGGCCAGCGCGCGCGCGTTGCGTTCTATTTCCTTGCGTTGCGTACTTTGCTCCAGCAGGGCGCTGATTTGGGCCACGAATTCATCGCTGGTGTTTGCTTTCAAAACATGCCGGCCAGCCTCGACGTTGAGGCCTGACAGGCTTGTGTCAGTTGCCACGATGGCTTTGCCGCAGGCCAACACACTTCGCAAGGGGTTGCCCCAGGGTGCAGGGGATCCGAGATGCACCAGCGCAGTGCATGCCTTATATATATTGGGTA
>JAUYLJ010000064.1 GCA_030699685.1 bacterium
GAATTGAAGCTGCCGTGTTCTTGAAACGTAACATCGGCGTGTCGACAACGGAATACTCCGAAGAAGACCATCTGACAGTCACCGGCATCGTTGGCGCAACCACCGAAGGACATCGTCTCCTTCCCCGCTGGCCGGAAGATATCGTCAAAGGAGAGGTACTGGCGGCTACGACTACTGTCGAAGAGCCTAAATCGCCCTCGACAGAGGTCGAGGTACAAACGTTGACGGCCAACTCAAACTCAAAAGCACTCTATTCTCTTCTGTCAGTTTGCGTGGCCGCCGCGGGGTCTGGCGGTTTCAGGTTCTGGCAACACCGCAAGAAAAAGAGTACCCACGCTGGAGCGGAAAATACTGACGTGGTATAATGCCTGTAGGCAATTATTAACATTTTTTCCATGGAAGAACCTATTCCGGCGCCTGACGATAAAAAGCGTCTGCAAGTCGATTCATACTTGGCCACGCTTATTGTGTTCACTGTCGCGCTGGTATTCGCCTGGGTGTTTTATTTCTTCTATATCTACCAGTCGCAGGAAATTACCTTCACTGTGGATATTCGAACACGAGGCGGCGTTACAGAGCAGCTTGAAGAGGTGGAAGAAGCTCAGCCGACCAATTCGGACTCCGACGTGGACGATCTGTAATATCACGACTCGATTTGCGACCGACCGTCACTGGTCGGTTTTTGGTTTCTGAAGCAGTGGTGTACAATACACGGGATGGCTAAAAAAAAGAAAAAATTTGTTGTCATTGATGGAAATGCCCTCATCCACAGAGCCTTTCACGCGCTTCCGCCATTGACCACGAAAAAAGGCGTGCTGGTAAATGCCGCTTACGGGTTTACCTCGATACTGCTCAAGGTTATCCGAGAATTAAAACCCTCGCATCTGGCCGTGGCCTTTGACGTCAAGAAAAAAACATTCCGGCACGAAGAATTTGCTGAGTACAAAGCAAAGCGCGTGAAGGCTCCGCAAGAACTCTACGATCAGATTCCCCTTGTCAAACAGATTGTTAAAGCATTTAATATCCCCGTCCTCGAAGCACCCGGTTACGAAGCCGATGACGTGATCGGAACGCTCGTCAACAGAAAGACCATTGACCAGCCCGATGTTGAGACGGTCATTGTTACCGGCGATATGGATACGCTGCAGCTCATTGACGACAATACAAAAGTCTACACCTTGAGACAGGGTTTCTCAGACACCGTGCTCTTTGACGCGGCCATGGTCAAGGAACGATACGGCTTGGAACCGTCGCAGATTGTCGATTTCAAAGCGCTGGCTGGTGACCCTTCCGACAACATCCCCGGCGTGGCTGGAATAGGCAAACAGACAGCGACAAAGCTATTGCAAGCATTCGGCAGCCTTAAGAACATCTACGCCCGGCTGGAAAAGGATGAGACGGCTTTTTCTGATTTTCGGGCCCGGGTCGTGGAGTTGTTACAAAAGCACAAGCAGGATGCCAAACTCAGCCAGCACCTGGCGGAAATCGTCACTGTCGTGCCGCTGAATTTCAAATTAACGGACGCGGAGCACGGTAGCTATGACCGCGACGCCGCCATCGCGCTTTTCCGGGAGCTTGAATTCAAAAGTCTTTTGACAAAATTGCCTGAGGTGGAAACACAAAGCGCCTTTCGCTTTGGCGGACAGGATCAAACAACACAGTCCTTTGTCCGCGTCAAAACGCCGGGGTATTTCTTGGTCAACACCATCCCCGCATTGAAAAAGCTACTCACCGTTTGGAAAAAACAAACGGATTGCGCCATTGATACCGAAACCACCAGCCTCGATCCTTTGACCGGCGACCTCCTAGGCCTGAGCGTCAGCTGGAAAAAAGGCGAAGCGGCCTATATCGCGCTGCCGCCGGGCCAGTCGTTCCGCACCGAGGCCCTGACGATTCTTAAAAGCGTCCTCAGCAATCCCAAGATACTGAAACACGGCCACAATCTGAAATACGACCTGGCCGTGCTGAAACGAGTCGGCCTCGAAGTACACCCCATTGGCTTTGATTCAATGATCGCGTCATATCTCCTTAACCCCTCTTCCCGACAGCACGGCCTGGACGCTCTTGCCTTTACGGAATTCGGCCATGAAATGATCCCGATCGAGGAGCTGATCGGCAAAAAGGGCAAAAACCAGAAGACTATGGACTCAGTCCCGATTGACGATCTGGCTGAGTACGCCTGTGAAGACGCGGATTTCACCTACCAGCTAGTCCAGGTGTTCCGGAAACAGCTTAAAGAGAAAAATCTCATTTCGCTGATGGAGAAAATTGAAATGCCCCTGGTTCCCGTCCTCGCCGCCATGGAAGAACGCGGCGTACTTATCGACACGGGTTTCCTCAAAACCATGTCGCGACAGATCGAGAAAAAAATCATCGCCCTGGAAAAGAAGATCTACCAGCAAGCCGGCCAGGAATTCAATATCAATTCGCCGGCCCAGATGAAAGTGATACTTTTTGACAAGCTGGATATCGAAACAGAGGGAATCGGCATGACTAAAACCGGATATTCCACGGCCGCTTCCGAACTGGAAAAAATGGAAGAAGCCCATCCGATTGTCCCGCTGATCATGGAGTATCGCGAGTTGGCGAAATTAAAATCAACCTATATTGACGCGCTTCCGGAACTTGTGAAAAAAGAAACCGGTCGCGTCCACACCAGCTTCAACCAGACCATTGCCGCTACCGGCCGACTCTCGTCCACCAACCCAAACTTGCAGAATATTCCCATCCGCACCGAATTGGGCCGCGAGATCCGTAAGTCCTTCGTCGCTCCTCGCGGTTTCCGTATTATTTCCGCCGACTACTCTCAAATTGAGCTCCGCCTGGTCGCCTCCATTGCGAATGACAAAAACATGATGGAAGCGTTCCGCAACGGGGAGGACATTCACTCCCGCACGGCGGCTGAGATTCAAGGTTGCGACATCGATGAAGTAAGCAAAGACATGCGCCGCGCCGCTAAAACCATCAACTTCGGCATCCTCTATGGCATGGGCACCTATGGTTTGGCCAGAGCGGCGAAGCTCGACGTCAGTGAGGCCAGCGAATATATTGAGACCTACTTCGAAAAATTCTCCGGAGTCCACCAGTACATTGAGGAAACCAAAGCGCTGGCCCGTAAGCTTGGATATGTGGAAACGCTTTTTGGACGCCGACGCTATATTCCCGAAATTGACTCCCGCGTTCGTCCAATCCGCGCCGGAGCCGAACGCATGGCCGTCAATATGCCTATCCAGGGTACGGCTGCCGATATTTTGAAACTGGCGATGATTGAAATACACGCCAAGATCGCTTCGATCAGCCCCGAAACAATAATGGTGCTCCAGGTGCACGACGAACTGGTGTTCGAAACACCGTATCAAGAAGTGGAAAAAGTCAGCCGATTCGTGGCCGAGGCTATGGCCGGCGTGACAAAACTGAAAGTGCCTATCGTGGTAGAGGTCGAAGCAGGAAACAACTGGGGCGAGTTAACACCAGTAGAAAAAAAATCCTCCTGACCGCCAGATCAGGAGGGTGGCGCAGTTTCTTGGCTCGAATCGAGGAGCTCCAACTCAGCTTTGAGATCCAGACAACGATACCCCCGACCGACACAGGATCGGCCGTCTGATCGCACTCCGGTGCACATCCGCACCCGGTGAATGTACGCTTGGGGCGGGGAGGCGTCACCATCATGAGCCAGCGGCTTCACGGGAATACCCACTTCGTGAATTTCTCCGTTGCATCCTGGAAGAATGCACACTCCCAAACTCTTTTGAGACAGGCGGTGCGCCTGGACGATGAGCAGCCTACGACCCTTCAAAGCTGAAGGATCTCCAACCTGGAACTGTGGCGGAAGCACCATGACAGCGGGACCGGACGGAAGTGTATTGGTGGACACGTTTCCCCCTTTGCGGAAGATGGCTGGACAAAGAAACTTCTACACGATTTGTATTACAGAATACGAGGGATGTCAACTGGTTTACTTTTTCCCGCTTCGCACGTACACTGCAGGCATGATTATCGTGCTTCACGGCGAGGACAGCTTCCGCTCGCGCCAGCGGCTGAAAAAATTGAAAGAGGGCTTCAAAAACAAATACGATTCTCGCGGTTTGAATATCACCACACTTGATGGGGCCAAATTAACTTTGGAAGATTTCAACACCGCCGCCGCGACGCATGGCTTCCTGTCAAAGAAGCGGCTAATCGTGATTGAGAACCTCGGCCACAATTCAAACAAAGCGCTGAGAGACAGTATTCAGGATAACGTCAGCGCGCTTCCGGACGCGGAAAACGTGGTGATTTTCTGGGAGGACGGGACCCAGACAAAAAGGGGCAGAAAGAAATCCGAGCCTCTTTTCGGTCTGACCGCCGGCCCGGGAGTGGTGATTGAAGCATTTCCCCGCCTGACCGAGTCCCAGATGAATCAATGGGCCAAGAAGGAAGCCGCCTCTCGTGGCGCCAAAATAGGTTCCGCCGCTCTTCAGCTGATGGTCGGACTGGTGGGAGAAGATTTGTGGCGCATGAATACCGAAATCGACAAACTCGCCCACTATAAACGCGGAGGCGAAATTACAGAACAGGACGTCGCGGCCTTAGTCCGGGCGAAATTTGATAATGACATATTCGAGTTAACCGACGCGCTGGCGGAACAAGACCAGGCTAAGGCTTTGAAACTTCTCGACGAGCACTTCAGTGAAGGAGTGGCCGGGCAATATCTTCTCACCATGCTGTCTCGGCAATTTCGAATCCTCCTGCAGGTAAAGGATGAACTTGAACGAGGCCAGGCTCCGTCAGTACTAGCCGAAGTCCTCGGCCTCCATCCTTTTGTGGTACGCAAGGCGGTCAATCAGGCAAAAGGCTTTACCCGACAACGCCTGCTGGCTATCTATCATAAATTCCTCCAGCTGGATGAGAGGCTAAAATCCTCGGCAGTTGACCAACGACTCCTCTTCGATCTTTTTACGGTCGAAGCGGCCCTGCCCGATTTACAGTAAGTTGGCGGCTTTAGCCAGGCGGGATTTGGTCCGGCTGACGGTATTTTTTTTGAGCACGCCGTTTTTGACGGCTTTGTCCAAGCCCTTAACGGCCGCTTGTAATGCCGTGGAAGCTTTTTCTTTGTCCTTAGCGGCAATTTGTTGACGAACGGCTTTGACCAGTTTTTTCACCTGGTTTTTGATCGCCACATTGTGCGCTTGGCGTTTCCGGTCCTGCCGGAGTTTTTTCACTGCCGATTGTTTGATTGGCATGGTTTCTGAAAAATTCTTGGATAACGAGGCGATTGTATCATATTCTCGGTTTTTGGCAAGCGTCATACCCTATCGCATTGACGAGCGCTGCTTCAGAAGGCTACAATGCACCCCTCAAAGCGAAACGCGCTCTTTAGAGAAAAACTGAACTGCTCAGGGAGGTAGCGGTATGTTTGAAATGGACGGTTGGGAACATGAATGCGGCGTTATCGCCGTAATAAACCCGAGCCAGGAAAGCGCTTCAGTGCTTGACCTCATCTACAATGGTCTTCTGGCACTCCAGCATAGGGGGGCCGCAAGCCGCCGGGATCGCTCTGACGGACGGTGGGCACATCAGGAAGCATAAGGGCTGGGGCAGGGTACCCGAGGCTATTCCTGACACAATTCTCAAGCACCTGGAATCTGAATACAACGGAACGCCTTTCCAACCGCGCATGGGTATCGGTCACGTCCGTTATGCCACCGCCGGCGCCTCCGATCTTCGCAGCGCCCAGCCTCACTACATCGAGCCGTCAAGCGGCCGCATCATGTTCTGCTCCAATGGCGACGTCGCAAACTATCAAGAACTCAAAAAGTTGCTTGGAGAAAACGGCGTCGAAGTCAACACCGAAAACGACGGTGAACTCCTGCTGAAACTCATCGACTTCTATCGCGTAAGCCAAGGCCTCTCTCTGGTAGAAGCGGTCAAGAAGATGATGAGTATGGTTCGAGGAACGTATTCCGCGGCGCTGATGACGCGCAGCAAGCTGATCGTGTTCCGTGACCCTTTGGGAAACCGGCCCTACAGCTGGGGCCGTCTGGGAGCAACTTTCATCTATGCCTCCGAGACCTGTGTTCTCGACATCTTGGGCGCTGACTGCATGGGAGACGTCGAACCGGGCCAGATCATTGAGCACGATCTTGTGACTGGGAAGATTGAGAAGCATCAAACACCAGTCACTCGACGCGCGCATTGCATGTTTGAACTGATCTACTTCTCCCGGCCGGACAGCATTGTCTTCGGTGAGCAAGTTGGAACAGTTCGGCACCGCCTGGGAAGATTGTTGGCGAGGAGACATCCGGTGGAAGCTGAATTTGTCTCGGCCGTTCCAGACTCCGCAATTTCGCCGCCCTGGGGGTAGCGGCTGAGTCAGCTATCGAGTATGGTATTGGGCTGGTTCGGAATCCCTACACCGGACGAACCTTCATCCTCCCGGGCCAGAGCGAACGCGAATCTGCGGTCGGCTTGAAGTTTAACCCCACCCGCGGCATCTGGGGCTCACCGGAAAAGCCACGGACAAGAGGAGTTTTCGTGGACGACTCCATCGTCCGCGGGACCACCACGCGCAAACTGATACAAATTCTCAAGCGCATTTGCCGCATCGTCACCGGCCAGGAAGCGGAAATCCACATGCGGATTTCTTCTCCACCAGTTTGCCATCCTTGTCCGTATGGCATCAACACGCCCACCCATCAGGAACTGATTGCCAATCAACTGCGGCAGGACGGCGAGGTGGACGTTGAAGCGATTCGACAGCACATTGGTGCCGCCTCACTTGGATACGTGACCGTGGAAGATCTCCATGCTTCGGTAGCCAACCCTGACGACTATTGCTACGCGTGCTGGACGGGCGACTACCCGATCGGCACAAAAGACACCTGGGAAGTCTAACAAGGCTTCCCGTTTTATTTGCATCAAACCAACAGCATTACTGTTGTAAACCTTTGTTCCATACGAAATACTTTGTTTTTCCTGAAGTCATTACTAATACCACTACAAAGTCTGTGCCAAGCGGATGGCCGGCCACTTATTTATACTATGCCCGTAATTTACTCGACTTGTACTTCTCCGGTTCAAAAGAGTCCAGTCTGACAATTTCTGTTTTCAAACCGCGGCGCCTCAATTCTTGCGGCAGTTCGGCGGTAAACGCTTCCTGATCATATCCAAGACAAATTACGTCTGGCCTGATAGCATCCAACACTGCAAATTTATCTTCCAAAGAACCAGGACGAACTTGATCCACGTGGGAAGATTTTTCCAGCGCCTGTCGGCGATCCAGCTCCCGGTGAACCGGCAAATGCCCTTTTACCTCTTCAACCGTGGCATCCCTAGCCAGCAAGACTACCAGGCGATCGCCGCGCTTCTTCGCTTCCCGTAAAAAATACTCGTGTCCCGGATGCAAACCGTCAAAAGTGCCAAAAACGAGTACAGTTTTCACGTTAAGGATTATTAACAATTAATAACAGGGGGCCATTCACACCTCGAATGTTACTTCTTCAATTTCCTGATCTCCGCTATCTTGTCACGATACTTGGCAGCTTCTTCAAACTCAAGATTCTTGGCTGCCAGGTCCATTTTTGACTGGAGCGTTCGCAAGAGCTGGTCGATCTGGTTACCGCTGATTTTGTTCAGGGGGATTTCTTCTTCGCGCATTGACTCAGCCTTCTTGAGGCCCGATAGACGACTCTCCCGAATGGCTTTCCGTATGCCCGTTGGAGTGATGCCGTGCCGCTTGTTGTACGCTTCTTGGACCTCCCGACGCCGGGCTGTCTCATCCATCGCCTTTTTCATGGACTGGGTGATTTTGTCAGCGTACATGATCACGCGGCCGGATTCGTGTCTAGCCGCCCGGCCCATGGTTTGTACCAAGGCGGTCGAAGAACGTAAATACCCTTCTTTATCCGCGTCGAGTATGGCGATTAGCGATACCTCGGGAAGGTCCAGTCCTTCGCGTAAAAGATTGATGCCAACGACGACATCATACACCCCCAGGCGCAGGTCTCGTAATATTTCCAGGCGTTCAAAAGTGTCCACTTCCGAATGGAGATATTGGACTTTGATTCCCAGTTCTTTCAAATAGTCGCTCAAATCTTCAGCCATCCGCTTGGTCAGCGTCGTAACCAGAACACGCTGGCTTTTTTTCACCGTCTTCTGTATTTCTCCTACCAGGTCGTCTACTTGATGCTCCGTGGGTTTCACCTCCACTGTGGGGTCCAAGAGCCCGGTCGGGCGAATTAATTGCTCGACTACCGCTTGTGAGTGCTGGTGCTCATATTGCGCGGGTGTCGCCGAAACAAACAGGCATTGAGTGATCTTTTTCTCAAATTCGGCAAATTTGAGCGGGCGGTTGTCTCGAGCGGCCGGCAAACGGAAACCGTATTCGATCAGCGAGTCTTTCCGCGCCCGGTCACCAAGATACATGCCCTGAATTTGAGGAATGGTCATGTGCGACTCGTCAATCATTATCAGAAAGTCGTCCGGGAAATAGTCGATCAGAGTATAGGGCGGCTGACCCAGCTGACGCCCGTCGAAAAAACGGGAGTAATTCTCTATGCCTGTGCAGTAGCCGGTTTGGGCAATCATTTCCAAATCGTATCTGGTGCGCTGCTCCAAGCGTTGCCCCTCAAGCAGCTTGTCCATCTTCTTCAGTTCAGCCAGACGTTCTTTCAACTCCTTCCGGATTTGCTTCATGACGTCACCTTGTTTTTCCGGTAACGACACATAATGCGTGGCTGGGAATAGCTGCAGGCTGTCCAAGACCTCTTGACGCTCGCCGGTGACAGGGTCAAATCGAGTGATCGTTTCCACGGAATCGCCAAACCACTCCATCCGATAGCCGGCTGAGTCGGAATAGCTTGGGTACACGTCAACGATGTCTCCTTTCACGCGGAAGGTTCCCCGATGAAAGTCGATGTCGTTTCGCCGGTAAGCGATCCCCACCAGCTTCTTCAGCACGTCATTGCGCTTGGCTTTTTCTCCTTTTTTCAAAACCATGCTAATCGCGTTATAGTCCACCGGCGAACCAAGACCGTAGATGCAGGAGACCGAAGCGACAATGATAACGTCCCGCCGCGTCATCAAATCCGCGGTGGCAGTGTGTCGCAATCTATCGATTTCCTCATTAATCTGTGTTTCCTTTTCAATATAGGTATCCGTCTGCGGCATGTAGGCTTCGGGCTGGTAGTAGTCATAGTAGCTGACGAAATAGTGGACGGCGTTGTTCGGGAAAAATTCTTCCAACTCGGAGGCGAGCTGGGCAGCCAGCGTTTTGTTATGCGAAATAATCAAGGTTGGCCGCTGCACCTGGGCGACGACGTTGGCCATAGTAAAGGTCTTTCCTGACCCGGTCACGCCAAGCAAGGTCTGAAATTTCAGGCCCTTATCCAAGCCAGCCAGGAGTTTCTTGATTGCCTCTGGTTGATCGCCTGTCGGTTTAAATTGGGATACGAGCTGGAATGAAGTCATGTGCGTGGGCGTGAAGTAGCCTATCCCATATAATGAAGGGAGGGCGGAAAGTGTCAATGTTGTTGTTTGAATAGTATACCACTCCGCGCGTCATCTTGCATCAGGGCTAGAAACGACAAATCCGACGAATGTGCGAAGTGGTGGGTATTGTCGTGACGCGAGTGCGTTTACACGCACTAGATGCGAGGATTAGCCTCAGGTAATTGGAAAAAAATATACCTGGGGGAAATTCTCACAAAAAGTTGACTGGAGCGTTTAATATGTTAAGGTTGAATAGTGATCAATAGCGGTCACCGTATCTCAGGAGGAACCATGTACTTCGCCAGCGGCGAAGAAGAGACAAACGGCTAGACGGGGAATCGAACGGAGTCGCTATGGCCTCATGAGCCAGGCACGCTTGAGCCTGGCTTTTTCTTGTAATTTTTTTCAGCATATGGTAAAGCATTTGTAGTAGAACCTTGTTTCATCTGTCTGAGTGTCTGAGGAGGGCA
>JAUYLJ010000023.1 GCA_030699685.1 bacterium
CTGACCTCTGAGTAGCTAGCGGCCGGTGGAGCCGCTTGGGTGTACAAATCTTGCATGAGGGAAGTCACCAGCGCCAAAAGCAAAAAAACCGATACCACTGTTTGTACACGGTATTTACGTCGGTATTGTTTAAGCCGATAACTGACGATTTGTAACGTTTTTTTCAGATCGCCTATGGCTTTTTGTTTGTTTTCTGTTTCAGGACTGTTCAATGTTTGTTTTTTACCTAATTTTAGGCAAATAGCGTAGTATATGTTCTCACTCCTCCATAGTAAGCAGATGAGCGAGAAAAAACGCTTTTTTTCAAAGAAATCACTATATTTCACTATCATTATATCCTTTTTTCAATATTTTGTCAATAGCACTATCACCCAAGAAATGTCGTTTGCAAAAAAAACCGAAATCTATTATAATTACCCTGCGTGAAAAAAAATGAATAAACAAAAATGGACGATCAAACATTTTTTACCCAACTGAAAGACCTCAAAATGGTTTCTGAGGATGCCGACAGTGACGGAGCGGATGACTCCCAGCTTTTTGATACTTCGGGGCAAGGAAATGCGCCGGAAAACGATGATTATTCGGGCCAGCTGGCGGTAGACGTCTATCAAACTGACAAAAACGTGGTAATCAAATCCACAATCGCCGGCGTCCAGCCCGAAGATCTCGATATCACCATCAATAATGACCTGGTGACTATTAAAGGAGTTCGTCGAAACGAGGAAAACATCCTGGACGACGATTACATTTATAGAGAATGCCACTGGGGTGGTTTTTCCCGCTCCATCATCCTTCCCGTGGACGTGCATGATGATAAGGTCAGCGCGTCCCTGAAAAATGGAATTCTCACCATCACGCTTCCAAAAACCGGTAAATCAAAAGTTCATGTTGTGCCGGTTGACGAAGAAGTAGAAAACTAATTCACCAAAAATGAAACAAAACGTCGTCAGCCTGGGCACACTTTTTGCAATATTATTTTTCAGCGTTCCGGCCTTGCATGCCGAAATCGTGATTGAGGTTCCGGAAACAAACCCCGCCTTCAGTCAAGAGGCAAAGAAAGCAAAAACAGAGCTGAAAGACCAGACTCAATTCTTTCGCGACGCCTCAGACAACTGGGAACGCTACCGGAATATTTATTTAGACGATTCTTCTGAAGCGAATCTCAACAATGCCGTCAAATTCGCGAAACAGACGCTCAATCAGGCCATCGACGTATGGAATCAATACTACGTCCTGATCTCTACCCAGCTGGAAAACGGCGCTGGGATATCCGATACCGACCGGCAAACCCTCAATGACGGCATTGCCGCCGAACAAACCTGGTTGCAGTCTCAGCGGGTGGAGATTTCCGAAGCACAAACCTCACAAACAATCAGCTCGGTGGCAAACAGCATTAGCGAGCACCTGAACGAACAGGGCGGGTTTGCGAATTCCATTGTCGGGCTGTTATCGGCCTCCCGGATGAACCGCGCCGTCTCTAAACTTCAAGCGGCAAGCGATCGTTCGGCTGATTTTTTAGTCTCGCTGAAAGCTATCGGCAGAGATACGACAGAACTTGATACTCTCCAAGCCGGCCTGGTTGAAACAATCAACGAGGCAAATGGTTTGACCGAAGAGGCTGAAACAGATTTCCGCGTTTTGTCCGGATCCGGGTCATACTTGCAATATGAAGAAGCGCGCCTGACACTGGCCAGCGCGGCTGAAAAGGCCGCCAGCGCCCAAGCTACGCTTCAGGCCATAGTGACCGAATATAAGAAACTCAAGGCTAGCGGCATCGTCGGGGCCGGGTCCTTGTCAGCCGAGGGCGATGGCCAGGCTGTGCTTTCCGGCAAACTTAATGTCTCCGTCAACGGTTCGGCCAACGTCACTCTGACCGACTGGTCAGGGGCCGCGCTTGTCACCACGAGCGGTAGCGGCACGACCACAACTGACGGCAACCGGGTCACGTATTCCGGCTGGGACAGTCTGACGATTGAGGGAAGCGATATTCATCTGTTTATTGGCGGGAATTTCACGGAACTGGCCGCCAATGGTGAAGGCCGGGCCTTCCTCAGCGGCAGCGGCACTTTTATCACAGCCAGTGGCGGGGCAGAGAGCTTTGATCTCGCCAACGGCGTCGTGTATAATATCGCCACGTAACCACTTTTACCTATGCGCGCAATCATAATAATAATCATCATTCTCGTGCTGGCCGCCGGCGTTTGGGCCATGTTTTTTCGAGACGATTCAGAGACTGAAAACACCAACGTCGCCAACGTAGCTGAAACTGAAGACCCGGGAAACGACAGCGTGATTGACACCGCCAATATCGCCGACGTGGAAATAGAATCAGATCTTGACGACGTCAAGTATTACGCCGACGAATTCGCCCCGCCTCAAACCGTTCTCGACATAGAGTTCAAATAAATGGCCGACGTCTTTCTCACGGTTCGCGTGGTGGAGCTAGGGTCTGCCGAAGCGCTGCTTGAAGTAAACGGCCAGCGACTCCGCTGGCCCAGAGAACAGCTTCCTTCCGGCGCCAGTGTCGGCGATTCACTGCAACTGTTTTTGCAAAACCCTAAAGCGCCGGCCGCTGATAATGCTCCATTGGCTAAAGCGATCCTGAATGAAATACTCACGGACGACAACCCAGAAGAAGCCTAAGCAGTCCGTCAAAGCCGGATCCACTCCTCACCGGCAGACAGGCGTATCTAAGGAAAAAACTGCGCCTCAGGCCAGGCCGGTTCTGCCGTCGTGGGCGAAGGCGGGTCTTTTTATCGTTGGCGTCGTGGTCATCATTGTCGGCACAGGGGTATGGTACTACGCGTTCGCGTACGAAGGAAAAGTTCTTCCGGGAGTGGAGCTGGGAGAAAGACGTCTGGCAGGATTGAATCAAAACGAAGTAGAAGAACTATTGGACGCGTATCTTCGAGAGCTGGACGCCAGCGGCATAGGATTTCGCTATGAGGATACGACGGTTTCGGTCACGCCGGTGGTGCGAGCCACGACCAGTTCCGACCTGGCCTATCCGTTGATCACTTTTGACAACGAATCAACGGTCATGGCGGCCATGCGCCAAGGGCGCCAAGGCAGCTCGTGGAACCGGACCGTGGATTTCGTGCGGGGAATTTCGGTCGGAACCGGCATCCAACCATCCATGACCGTGGACACGGAACGCTTATTGGAACTGCTGCGGGAAAATTTTTCACAATACGAAACGCCGGCGCTCAATCCCCGGCCGGCATTTACTGAAAATGGCGGGATAGATTTCCTGCCAGAGCGACCAGGTGAGGTATTTGACTATGACACGGCTATTGTCGCTTTCGTTGACCAACTGCAAAAACTTTCACGCGAAGAGATCGAGCTGAAACTGACGGTGGACGATCCCGACTTCACGCTCAATCAGGTATCCGCTCAAGCATCGGATGTCGAGGGGGTAAGCGCGCGCTTCCCCTGGTCGGTACATTATGAAAACTATCACTGGACGCTAGAGCCAGAGACGACGATAGCCTGGCTGAGTTTTCAGCCGGATGAAGCAGGCAAGATCGGTCTGGGATTGGACCCGAACGCGATCGGCAACTGGCTGAGCCAAACAGCGGCCGTCTCAGTCAACCGTCCGGCTCAGGAAGCCCGCTTCACCCTGGAAAACAACCGCGTGACGGAGTTCCAGGTCGGTACCAAAGGCCAATCCATCAGCCTGCCGGATACGCTCAAACAGATGAAAGCAGATCTCCTACTCAACCCGGGTGCCGACACGCAAATAATGACTGATGAGATTGATCCCGCTACCAGCGCAGGCGATCTCAACGATCTCGGCATCGCGGAATTGATCGGGACCGGCCGAACGAGTTTCGCCGGCAGCCCGCCCAACCGCGTGCATAATATTACCATCGGCGCCGACACCCTAAACGGCATTCTCATCCCGCCGGGAGAAGAGTTTTCCCTGGTCAAGTCATTAGGCGCGATCGACGCCACCAATGGATATAAAAAGGAACTGGTGATCAAAGGCAACAAAACAATTCCCGAGTACGGCGGCGGCTTGTGCCAAATCGGCACCACTTATTTTCGCAGCGTGCTTGACGCCGGGCTACCCATCACCGCCCGGACTAATCACTCCTATCGGGTTTCCTATTACGAACCGCCCATCGGCATGGACGCGACCATCTACGATCCCGCGCCGGATTTCAAATTCATGAATGATACCGGCCATCATCTCCTGCTCCAAACCCGCATCGAGGGAACCGACATTATTTTTGATCTTTACGGAACGCCGGATGGCCGGACGTCCAGCACCACCGAACCACGAGCGTTTAATTTCGTCTCGCCTCCTGCGACCGTCTATATCGAGACTGAGGATCTGGCACCCGGCGTGGTAAATTGCACTGAAAAGCCGCATACCGGCGCCGACGCGGAATTCACTTACACCGTCGTCTATCCAAACGGCGAAGAAAAAGCAGAAACATTCAAGTCACATTACAAAGCGCTGCCGGAAGTTTGTTTCCGCGGCAAAACCCCCGAAGTCGAGACGCCGCCTGAAGAAACGGGGGATCCGGAAAGCGTGGACGAAGAGCCAGCGCAGTCTGGTTCTGATACCCAAGAAGAGGCTGCCGATGAAGAGAGTAGCAGTCCTGTCGAGTAAAACAGTGGCAACGAAAACTCGCTAGAAAATAAAGTCCTAAACGAAAACAACTCGGAAGTAGTGCTTCCGAGCTAGTCCCTGACAACCCAGCAGATTTCTGCAGTCAAGAAGATCTTTCCCAGGCGCAGAATAGGTCGAAACCCGTTCTGGCCTCAAAAACATCTCCATGCTTGTCGTGACTGCAGAAACCTGCCGGATTGGCGCAATGTAAACTTGAAGACCATTGGTCCTCCAGCTGTCTTTTGTGATGAACAAGCAATACTAGCATAGGCCAAAAATCTTGTCAAGGGCTCGGCGAAATGCTACGATGAATGACGACTAATTTTCTGTTCGAAGGGAGAAACACATGACCATACAGCAAATCTACGATCTGGCCGTCCGACTGGGGATCCAGACTGACTTGCGGGGCGCCGCTGGCGTCCGAAAGAAACTGCAAAAAGAACGAGCCCGCTACGAAAAGCTGACTGGCGTCGACAAAGAAGAATTCGATACCGAGCGGCTGACCAATCCTTACTCTGACAGCCGCGT
>JAUYLJ010000001.1 GCA_030699685.1 bacterium
TTTGCCCTCATCAAGATCGGCGATATTTCGGGTTGGCTGAAAGACAAGCTGGCGGGATACGAGATTGTCGAGGGCTTTGAGGATGAAGGATTCTTTGAGGGTCTGAACGCCGATGATTCTGACATCAACATCCTGATGGGCTCGCGCAGCTTTTATGAGGGTTGGGATTCCAATCGGCCCAACGTCATCAACTTTATCAACATCGGGGTGGGAGCGGATGCGCGTAAGTTCATTCTCCAAGCCGTGGGTAGGGGTGTGCGCATCGAGCCGGTCAGGAACAAGAGGAAGCGGCTGAAGCATCTCAATAATGCAGGCGAAGTGGACGCCGATCTGTTTGAGAAGGTGAAGGACAAGGTCGCGCCGCTTGAATCGCTGGTGATTTTCGGCACGAACCGGCAGGCGCTCCAAACTGTGATCGAGCATCTGGATGAGGCAAGCCGAAAGCGGGATTACCACCAGTTGGCGCTGTTTGTTAATGAGGCCAGCAAGGTAAATGAGTTGCTGATTCCTGTGTACAAGTGGGCCGAGAAGCCCATGATTGAGCACGGAGACGGGGCACGATTCGAGGTGGAGGCCGACGAACTGGATCTGCTCAAGGACTACGTAAAATACGTTGGCGACGACAGGGTGTTGATGGCCCTCTACGATGCCGAGCCGCAGAAGGTCGGACTATTGCAGGTGAGCGTCACAGACACGGATCGCTTCTACAAGCCATCCGACAGGGTCTACCGAAATATCAACCTTCTGGTGCGGTGCATATTTGACTACTTCAGCATCGTGCCACGGGAATTCGAACGCCTGAAGCCACTGGAAGAGGAGATCAATCATTTCAAGAACATCAAGGTCTCGCTGAAAGACATCAGCGATCTGACGGAAAAAGTCGACGCCGTTCGACATTACACCGACCCGGCGAAAATGGAAAAGCAGTTAGACGACAAACTGGGGAAGAAGGAAATCACGCTGCAGGAGTACAAGGAAGGGATCAAGCAGGCGGCGAGGATGGTCAAAGAGGCCAGAGCTGAATATCAGGGGAAACGGTTGCGGATCAGCCACGTGGCCAACCACTATTATATCCCCATGATTCTGTCCGGCGAGACCGAGAGGATTGACTACATCAAGCACATCATCCAGACGGCCAGTGAGATAAAGTTCGTCAGTCGCTTGGAAGAGTACCTGGGCAGAGCCAACAACAAGTTTCAGGATTTCGATTGGTGGATGTTCAGCAAGCTGGACGAAAGCCTCGACCACGTATACCTGCCCTACTACGACGGTTCATCAAACAAGGTCAGGGAATTCAAACCCGACTTCGTATTCTGGCTGCAGACGGGCGACGATTATTTCATTGTGTTCATCGACCCCAAGGGGACTGAGCACACCGACTACCAGCGAAAGATAGACGGATATCGCGCACTCTTCGATGATAAGAGCGGGAACAAAAAAACTATTCTCTACAACGGTTACAAGGCCAAAGTGTTCACATTCTTGTACACCGACGACGTGGACGGCTTATCGAAAGATTACAAGAGATATTGGTCCGATGATATTGGGAAGGCGCTAACCTCAGTCTTAAGTGAAAAATCGCAATGAAGTCGAAAAGAAGGAGATAATCTCAATTCTTGGTGGATTGGCAGAATCTCGCGAAAGACTTTGAGGACGAGACTTTCTCTGTCCAAGTCCTGGACGACGGAGAATACACGGGTCGTGATTGGCGAGATGACTTAAAGAAGCTGCTTGAATCCGCCGTATAATGGAAGGCAGAGCGGTACACTCGTATCTTTGACTCCACAGTCTTGCCCGGACCGGATCGGAGCTGGCTTTTTACTTTGGCTGGGTGTCATTGTGCTATGGGTATCGATGCCTTAACAAGATCGGACGCAGGGGACTTGAGGATTCCAGCTACCTCCCAAGACTGGGAGGACTGGGTCAGTGCTACCGCCACGCGAAATTTCGCACTCTTGGATCCATTGTTGGACTGGCTGGAATTGTATGGTGAGAAATCCGGCTTTCAGCGTGACACTGATTTGCCCGGCTATGATCCTCGTACGGACTTCACCAACTTTCTATTTGAGAAGACGCGAGAGTTTGAATCAGCGGTAACGGCGCACCTGAAAACGCTTACAACCGTAATTACCATTGCCACCAACCCCGGCGACGCGCGCAGTCTAAAGAAGGCTGAAGAAACATTCGGCACGATGTCGCAAGGCGCGCCAGTGATTTATCAAGGTGTGCTATGGGATGCGGAAAACCGCACTTACGGCGTGCCGGACTTTCTAATTCGGAGCGACGACCTGTTACGCCTCTTTCCAGGCTCACTAACCAGCGAGGAGGCGGCGCAACCAGCGAAGGATCTCAAGGACGCTCGCTGGCACTATCGCGTTGTCGATCTAAAATTCACCACTCTCGACCTGCTCGCTGGCGGAGAGCTGGGAAACGGCGAATCCAATCCGGCTTATAAAGCTCAGCTTTTTGTTTACAACCGGGCGCTGGGGCGTGTTCAGGGTTACTTGCCGCCAGTATCTTACCTGATGGGTCGCGGCTGGGAGCAAACAAGGCAAAGCGTAACTAAGCGCGGAGACAGTTGCATGGAGGCGTTGGCGCCGATAATACAAAATTCGAATTTAAAGAAAGGGACGTCATTGGCGCTGGTAGTTTCTCAGGCGACCGATTGGGTACGACGGGTAAGAAATTCGGGCGCCAAATGGACAGTCCTTCCAAATCCGAGTGTTCCCGAACTGCGGCCAAACATGAAAAACCGTGAGGATTCACCGTGGAGTCAATCCAAGAATCAAATCGCGGAGCAACTAGAGGATCTGACATTGCTTTGGCAAGTGGGCGTGGATAAGCGGCAAGATGCCAACAATCTCGGAATTTATCGTTGGCGCGATCCGAAATGTACTGCGATGTCAGCGGGCGTCAAAGGCCCCAAAATGCAGCCGACACTTCACGCCATCCTTTCAATTAACCAGACCGCGGTGGGCCCGGCGGTGGCCCCGCCACGCGTTCAAGCCGCGGAACAAGTTTGGCGCAAAGAGTCGGCCCTGGAATTCTACGTTGATTTTGAAACCGTGAGCGATCTCAATGACGATTTCTCGCTCATCCCCAAGCGTGGCGGCCAGCCGATGATTTTTATGGTTGGTTGCGGTCATATGGAGAACGAGACTTGGCGATTTCGCTGTTTCACCACAGACGCATTAACTGAGACTTCTGAGGCGGCTGTGATTGAT
>JAUYLJ010000003.1 GCA_030699685.1 bacterium
AAAAAGACGAAAAATTTGACCGGCGAAGACGTGCGCGAGGGATTGACCACGGTTATTAGCGTTCGTCTGAAAGATCCACAGTTTGAGGGCCAAACCAAAGCCAAACTGGGGAACGCCGAAGTGAAAACAGCTGTCGACAATGTTTTTTCCGAGAACTTCAATATTTTTCTCGAAGAACATCCGAAAGACGCCGAAGCGATTTTAGCAAAATGCTTATTAGCCGCTAGAGCCAGAGTGGCGGCCAAAGCCGCCCGGGAAACGGTTCTACGCAAAGGCGCCCTGGAAGGAATGACCTTACCGGGCAAGCTAGCGGACTGTTCCTCGCGCGATGCCAGTGAGAGCGAGATTTTCATCGTTGAGGGTGACTCGGCTGGCGGTTCGGCGAAACAAGGCCGTGACCGACGTTTCCAGGCGATACTACCATTGCGCGGAAAAATTCTTAATGTCGAGAAAGCCCGTCTTGACCGAATGCTGTCTTCCGATGCCATCAAGTCACTGGTCATCGCCCTGGGTACGAATATTGGCGATCAGTTTGACATCAGCAAATTGCGATATCAGCGGATCATTATCATGACCGACGCTGATGTTGATGGCGCGCATATCCGCACTTTGCTTCTCACCATGTTCTATCGTTATTTCCTCCCCATCATCGAAGCCGGCTACCTCTACATCGCCCAGCCGCCGCTCTACAGTCTTCAGCTCGGCCAGGACAACCGCTACGTGTATACCGAAGCCGGACTCGCCAAGACGCAACAAGAGATGCTGGCTGAAAAAAAGGCGAAAAAAGACAAGGGGAAAAAGGAAGTCAATGCTTCTACCACGGAAACATCGGAAATATCAGAAACTCAGCCTCACATTTCCATTCAGCGATACAAAGGTCTCGGAGAAATGAATCCCGACCAGTTGTGGAAAACAACCATGGATCCCGGGCAGCGAATTTTGTGGAGAGTAACCATTGAAGACGCCCAGGAAGCTGATGACATTTTTTCCATTCTCATGGGCACGGAAGTAGCGCCTCGCAAAAAGTTTATCCTGACTCACGCCAAGAACGTAAAGAATCTGGACATATAAAAAATCCCGGAGCATGGTCCTAGATGTTCCGGGCGTGCGAAGTGAGCGCGATTCTGTACAGCGGTTGTCCGTACTCGACGAAAGCACCGTCACGAACCAGAGCCTCTAAGACGCAGACTTCCGAGACGAGAGGCATGGACTCATATATCCCTGGAGCGAGTTCTCTCCAGATGAGGGTGAGCCAAAGAGCTTCATTGTCCAAACGGCCCAGTATGTCGCTTTCCCCGTACACTCCGGTCAAGCTTGTCCGCGTCGGGGAAAAGTCATGAGGACGGGGGTAGGTAAAAACCCCAACTCCAGGTGAACGGATGAAGAAAGAGTGTCCGGATATGACGCCGTCGATTGAAGTCCCTTTCTGGAAACGCTGGTGCCGAGGAGACCGTATTACCAGCCTGTACTTGTATGTTTTCAACAGTGATCTCCAAATGCCGGATACTTCAGTATTTTCGAGTCCTGAAATGAGCGAGGCCAATTGCTCAAGATGGCGGCGGAATTCATCCGGATGACCCAGGATATACCGCCGAACCCACCAGCGAATCCGATTCAGCGGCATAACCACCTCCTTTCCCCCAAAATTGTTCCTGAGCCAAGCAGTATACTCTTTCGATTATGAGTAATCAACCAGAGACAGGGATACCCGGCCGGAATACGCTGGCAGTACACATTCGGAAATTGAATCCTATTTCTTCATCCTGGCCGCTTCCTGACATCAATCCAACGCTGGTTTCCTTGGCGTCACTGGTCTTCGCGCCGATTTTCCTCATGTTGCATTTAGCCGAGTTGTTTTGGATGGCCTGGATTGCGCTGATTATGAACTTCCTTTTGGACGGTTTTGACGGCGCGATTGCCAGGAAGTTCAAAAGAGAAAGTTTTCAAGGATGGGTGATTGATTCAGTGTTTGATCGATTATCCGAAGCGGTGATTTTTATATTGTTCGGCCCGTTCTGGATCGCTCTATTCATCATCAACAGCGGATTAACCGTGTATAGCATCCGATTTCATCGTAACATGGTTATGCCGGTTAGGGTGTTTTTTATCATTTTTTATTTTATTCGGGTTGCCTTCTGAAATGACACAATTTTTATTGCAATGCGGATGGCTGCTGTTGCCCATGGGAGTGGCAAACATGTCACCAGTGATTTTTTCCAGCCGGCTGGATGTGTTGGCTAGGCCGATTGACGCTGGAAGATACTTTCTAGGACAACGGCTGTTTGGCGACCACAAGACCTGGAGAGGCTTTGTGGTGGGAACCTTGGCGGGGGGCCTGACTTTTATACTGCAGCAGGTAGTGTATGAGATTCCATCCTTTGAGTACTTAAGCCTGTTTGATTATCGATCCATTCCTTCCCACTATGGCTTTGTGGTGGGTTTTGGCGTGTTATTCGGGGACTTGGTCCGCGCATTTTTTAAGCGCCGACTCGGACGCCCGCCGGGCAGCGCCTGGGTCCCTTTTGATCAAATTGATTATGTCATAGGTGGCCTGGCTTTTTCGTTTCTCTATTTTACCCTTCACTGGACGGTTACCCTCACAACGATTCTGTTGGCTTTTTTGTTGCACATCGTGGCTTCACATATAGGGTTTTACCTAAAAATCAAGGAATCTCGCTGGTAGGTGTGAAGCTCTTGCATATTTTTTTCATCTGTTGTATACTCCGGGCAGAGTTTGAGTCCGCCCAGAAGCGGATTTTAAAAACCGCAAAAAAAGCATAAAATGTTAGGCAAAATTAGACAATATCTCAAGGAATCACGGGATGAACTGCGCAAAGTAAACTGGCCTACGCGCCGTGAAACCGTCCGCAACACGCTGCTAGTCATTGGTATCAGCATCGCGGTGGCGGTTTTTCTGGGAGTAATTGATTTTGGACTGAACCAGGGACTCGAAACCCTGCTCCAACGATAAGGACACGCAACAATGCCAAAGCAAACAGCCGGACAAGGCAGACGATGGTACGTGCTCCATACCTACTCGGGGTATGAAGAGAACGTCTCTCGAAATCTCAAACAGCGTATCGAATCCATGGACATGGAGGATAAAATTTACAATGTTTTGATTCCGACCGAAAAGAAGATCAAAATCAGGAATGGAAAGCGAAGAATAGTTACAGAGAAAATTTTCCCCGGCTATGTTTTGGTGGAAATGATCGTGACCGACGACTCCTGGTATGTGGTTCGGAACACGCCGAATGTGACTGGTTTTGTTGGTTCAGGCACCACTCCCACGCCAATTTCCGATAACGAAGTAAAATCGTTGCAGAAACGAATGGGCGTCGAAGAACCCAAGTATAAAATCGACGTCAACGTCAATACCCCGGTGCGAATCACTGACGGTCCGTTCAAAGAGTTTGAGGGCAAGGTCAGTGAGATTGACGAGGCTCGCGGCAAGGTCAAAGTGCTGGTCAGCATGTTCGGGCGTGAGACGCCGGTTGAACTGGACTTTCTCCAAATTAAGAAGATATAAAAAATGGCAAAGAAGCTCAAAACAATCGTCAAGCTGCAAGTTCCGGCCGGGAAAGCCACGCCGGCGCCGCCAATCGGCCCGGCTCTCGGACAGCATGGCATCAACATCCAGGATTTTTGCACCCGCTTCAACGAACGAACAAAGGAAATGGGCGGCGACATTATTCCGATTGAGCTGTCGATCTTCGAAGACAGGACCTTTGATTTTGTCCTGAAAACGCCACCGGCGGCAGAACTCTTGAAAAAGGCCGCTGGCATTCAAAAAGGTTCGGGCAACCCATTGAGGGAAAAGGTCGGCAAGGTGACGAAAGCGCAAATCAAAGAAATTGCCGAACAGAAAATGCCTGATTTGAACGCTCGGGACGTGGAAGCGGCGATGAAAATCGTGGAAGGCACTGCCCGAAACATGGGATTGACGGTAGAGAACTAAGTATTCTGAATTCAATTTTTTATTCTGTATGAAACGAAGCAAACGGTACCAAAGCGCGGATAATGAAATAGACAAATCCAAAGTCTACTCTTTACTCGAAGGAATCGAGCTATTAAAGAAAATCGCGCCAACGAAATTTGACGCCTCGGTAGAGATCCATTTTGGTTTAGGTATTGATCCGAAAAAAGCCGATCAACAAGTTCGTTCGACGGCCATGCTGCCACACCCGACCGGCCGCAAACTGAGAATCGCCGTATTTGCCGATGAAGCCGAACAGCGCAAGTCAAAAGAGGCCGGCGCTGAAGTGGTGGGCAGTGAAGAATTGATCAAAAATATCAAAGAAACGCAAAAAGCTGATTTTGACGTTGCTCTAGCTACCCCGAAGATGATGCGATCACTTGGTCCTATCGCCAAGATTCTCGGTACCAAAGGGCTCATGCCGAACCCAAAAAGTGAAACAGTCACGCCTGACCCGGCCAAAACAGTGGCTGACTTACTGGGCGGGAAAATTGCTTTCCGGGCCGACGATACCGGGAACGTCCATCAAATGATTGGAAAAATTTCCGCGGATGTAAAAACGCTGGCAGAAAACGCTGAGGCGATGGTTCAGGCTATCCGCCGGGTCAAACCTGATGGCACCAAAGGCGAATACGTCAAAAGTATCACCCTGAGCACCACCATGAGCCCGGGAATACGGGTTCAGTCATAAGAATAAAAGCATGATTTTATCGGATCGGGACATACAAAAGGCCATCGATGACGGTCGGATTGTGATTGATCCAATCTTTCCCAACTCTATTCAGCCGGCCTCAGTGGATCTGCATTTGGGAGCGGATTTGCTCGTGTTCAAAACTGATTTCCATACTTGCATAGATCCGAAAGAGCCGTTGGATGGGATGATGGAGGAGGTGCAAATCAGCGGAGATAGACAGTTTATCATTCATCCGAAACAATTTGCTCTAGGGATGACGTACGAGATTACTGGCGTGGCCGATGATATGGTCGGGCGTTTGGAAGGGAAGTCATCGCTTGGCCGCATCGGCTTGATTATTCACGCGACTGCCGGGTACCTCGATCCTGGTAACAAGCTGAAGATGACCTTGGAGCTCCACAATATTTCCAACTTGCCGATAAAGTTGTATTATAAAATGCCCATTGCCCAAATGTCTTTTACCCCCCTCTCAAGCAAGGCTGAAAACCCCTACGGCAAGGAGAAGCTGGGCAGCAAATATTACGGCAGCATGAAGCCCCAGGCCAGCCAGTACTACAAGAATTTTTCCACCAACAACGCCTGGATAAATTTTCCGGAAAAGAATTCATAAACCCACAGCCGAATGATCATCGGCATCACAGGATATCTCGCGTCAGGCAAGGGAGAGATTGCGGAATACCTCGAGTCGCTCGGGTATACCCGATATTCGTTTTCTCGCTGGTTAAAGGTAGAATGCGTTCGTCGGGGGATGGATGATACGCTAGAAAATCTTATCTCACTTGCCAACACCATCCGCGCCGAATCAGGGCACGACGCCATCGCCAGGGAACTACTCGAACAGATCTCCGAAGAGCATCCTGCTAATGCCGTGGTGGAAAGTTTTCGGCATCCGGAGGAGATTGAAGCGTTCAGAGAAAGCGGCGGTTTCGTGCTGCTGAGCGTGGATGCCCCGCGCGAGACCAGATACGAACGGCTAAAAGCCCGCGGGGAACGATCGGACGAGTCCGCCATGAGCTTTGAGGACTTCGTAAAAATTGAGGAGAAGCAAATAACCGGTTCCGGATCCGGCCAGCAACTATACGCTTGCCGGAAACTTGCTGATTATAATGTGGTGAATAACGGCACAGTCGAAGATTTGCGAAGAAATGTTGACGAGGTCATGAAACAGATCCAGGAAACGGGCCAGTCTGTCGCTGAAATGAGCGAGAAAAAATGAGATACGTCGAAGGGTATGCTATGCGCCAGCTAAGCCAATGGAAGGGCAAACGCTGGTATCATCAGCGTTTCGACGGATCGCCATATTTTTTGCATTATATTGCCGAAGCGGAAATCGCCGTTGATCGACGAAAAAAACGCGGTGCTGATTTTTCGGTACATTTTTGCTTTTTTGAAGACGGTCGGGCTGATTGGTATATCCTTCAGGAAGACATAGACCGTATCTCCCGGCTCATTACCAGGCTGGGAAAGAAGAACCCTGCCATCAGCCGGCGCCTGATGTCGCATTGGAAACGGGATGAAAAGCAGTTTTATTCTTTGTGCAAACAAGTAGAGCGTACTAAGCTCAACACTCTTTCAGATCAGGATCTGCGCAGGATTCACGAAGTCTTTTTGGAAACTGTCCTGCATCGAAACAGTTCCAGCTCAATTATCGACGGATTCGCCTTGGGTACTGACGAGGTGCTGGCGGAAGAGCTGAGGCGGGCCCATGAACGGTCGCCACTTAAGAAATCCAAAAAATTTGCTGAGGTATTTTCAGCATTGACCGCGCCGGCGCATCATTCGTTTATCAACGAGGCGGAAATTGATTTAATGGTGATCGCGGCAGCGGTTAAGAAGCAGCCCAGGCAGCGAAGCACGATGGTGAAAAGGTATCAACAAAAGTATTTTTGGCTGAGGAATAATTATATTGATTCGTACATTCTCGAGGAAGCGCATTTTGACGGTGAAGTGGATAGACTGCTTCAGGCGTTCCAGAATCCCGAAGCCGAGTTATCCAAGCTTGAACAAAGACCGCTCGAGCATAAAAGAATCAAGGATGATTTGATCCGGCGTTTGAAATTGACGCCTTTCCAGAGACTGTTGGTGAAAATTTCCGAAGATTTTACCCATTGGCAGGACGAGAGAAAGAAGGCATCATTTTGGACAACCCACTACGGAACATTGCTGCTGAAGGAGTTTTCACGCCGATTGGGCCTGCCTCTGACTGAGCTGAAGTACCTAAGTCCTCGCGAGCTGAGCGTCTCCTTAAGCAAGGCGCCGCCCCTGGCGAAACTGAAGGAGCGTCGGCGGCAATCCGTGGCCTATTGGGACGAGAATGGCCATGAAATTCTGACGGGCGACACAGTAGTGGCCATAGAGAAAGCGGTACTGGGCCAGACTACCCATACGGCCGTCGATGATTTTCGCGGTTTGGTGGCCATGACCGGCACGGCTATCGGCACCGTGAAGATTGTCCGAAGCGCCAAAGAAACGGAAAAAGTCAAACCCGGAGATATTCTGGTGGCGGTGATGACTCGTCCAGACTACGTTCCGGCAATGAAACGAGCCGCGGCAATAGTCACTGATGAAGGGGGAGTGACGTGTCACGCGGCAATTATCTCCAGAGAGATGGGCCTACCTTGCATTATCGGTACAAAGATAGCCACGAAGGTGCTGAAAGATGGTCAGAAGGTTGAAGTCCGCGCGAATCACGGTTTTGTTCGAATATTACCGGCTTAAGAAACAATGTCACGCTACAGGGAAGTCCCAATTTCGCCGGAAATGAGAGAGGGTGAAGACATGCCTGAAAGCAAGGTGGTCTTGCATTTCTTCAGACATGACAGAAAAGAAAATTCGCGTCCCGAGCAGGATGATAAAGACGTTGAATTGACGATTGAAGGGAGAAGCAATGCACTGCAAATGGGCAAGCTTTTTCCGTCAAAGATTGAAACTTCATGGGCGGCCGGTAGCGAGCGTATACGTTCCGCACACACAGCCCTCAACCGTATGGCGGCTCAGACCGGTTTGCTGACGCCCCGTATGTCATATGAACAAGCCAGCAGGATTGTGAATGAAGAACTTAAGGTCGGAAAAAAGGTGACAATGCTGCCTGAATTGGGTTTTTCGTATGAAGAGAAATTTTATGAAACTGTAAGCGAAAGAATACGCCAGGGACATTTTTTGGAATTTGTCGCGAACGAAAGCGATGCACTGGCACTGAAGCAGCAAGACACGACCTCGAGCACCTATTCACGCGCGGCCGCAAATTTTGCTTCGCTGATTGCCAGAGAGATGCGCGCGGCCAACGCTTGGCAGAGGGTGGTGCGCGAGCACCCTGAAAAATATGCAGATCAAGAAAATACTATGGAACGATATTTGGGTTCTCATCAGGTGATTTTGGAGAATATGTATATGAAAGTGGTTGAAAAAACTCATGGCCGGGAAAAACTTCTGCAATTTATTGAAAATATGCGGGATGAAGAAGGAAAAGCCAATGGCTTTGATTTCCATGAAGGCTATACGTTCACAATTACTAACGGCACTGAGGGACAGAAACTGATGCTTGAAGGAATTCGAGGATTCGAAAACATGGAAGTAACGCCGGAGCTTTTGCAGGAAATCATTGATGACGCGATTCACTTGGACGAAGCAATAGAAAAGTCGTCGCCGCATAGCAAGGAATAGAGATGAAGTGGCTTGTCTACACCCGCGGTCTGATTCAGCTATATCGTATTGATATGGCCTATCAGGCTATTCACTTGTGGGGAAGCAAGTTGAATGGTGCTCGTACGGAAGATATCTTGCACGCTACCGAAGGTGGACATATGTGGTGGTGCTGGAATCGTAAAGATATCGAAGCCCTCGGGAAAAAGATTCTCCGCAGTATCTCCACGCAAAAAGGGAAAACCGAACATTTTAAATCGTTAGAGCGCTACCTCAGTGAATCGATACGCGCTTCTGCGACGATCCAAAGAACTCAATTGGAAAAACTGAGTGATGCTCAATTGGAAAGCCTTTTTGATTGGCATTTTCAAAAAGTCGGTCCGGCTCACGCCGTACTCGATCCGGACGTTGACTCAATGGACGTAGTGCTGGAGAGACATTTGACCAGAATGATACGTCGCGAATTACGCTCAAAGTTAACTGCAAACGAAATTGTTGGCGCCGTCAAACACCTGCTTGTGCCAGTTTACCGAAGCTACATTTCGGAAGAGACTCTGGCTGTTGCCAGGGTTGAAAAATCAGGGTGGCAAAAGGATAATATAGACCGACTTTATCGCCGGTTTTGGTGGACGACTTTGGGCTGGGAAAGAATACACGACATGTCCCGTGTCCAATATGAAAAACGCGTTCGTGGTTTTGCAAACGACCCTGACAAACTTAACTACGTGAAAAAACATTTCTCTAACGTGCGCAGGCGGCGTCACGTTTTTTTGCGTGAACTTGGAATTTCGAAAAGAATTCGTTACTGGCTTGAAATACTGGACTGGTATACCGCTATGCACGATAAGCGAAAGGAAATGCAGGTGAAGAATGTGTACGCGTACAGAGCGCTGCTTAAGGAAGTGGCCAGGCGTCTGGGCGCGAGTGTTCATGACCTGGAGTGGCTGACAGTAGATGAAGTTCTCCAGACTCTTCGTTCCCGAAAGATACCAGCCGCTGAGATTAAAAGAAGATCGAAAGCCTTGCTGGTTATCGTGACGAAACAAAAGATAGCGATCTATAGCGGCATTTCCGCTATTCGCCGGCGCAAAAGGGAATTGGGCGCAGACGATCATGCGCGCCAGGTGTTGAAGGGAATGGGAGTTTCCGTGGGCGTGGTTCGCGGCCGAGCCAAAGTGTGCAGCGGATCGCTTGAAGCGGAACGCAAAGTCAAAAAAGGCGACATCCTTGTTTGCGGTATGACGATGCCGGATTATGTTCCAGTGATGAAACGAGCGGCCGCCGTGGTGACCGATGAAGGAGGGGCCACCTGCCACGCGGCGATAATTTCCCGGGAATTGGGACTGCCTTGCGTCGTGGGGACTAAAATCGCCACGCGGGTGTTCAAAGACGGTGAGAGAATAGAGGTTGACGCGGGGAAGGGCGTAGTCAGAAAAATCTGAAAGTTCCTTAGATGAGCAGTTTTGAGCTGCTGGCGTATTTTTTTGAGAGGATGTTATGGCGGAATAGTCGATGATTCTTATCATGAACACAAAACCCGCCTACCTCAAAATCTGTGTTTCTCCAAAATAGATCGTCCTACACCTTTGTCTTTTGCTTCGGCCGTGATAACCTGCGGCAGGGTGAATTTTACCTCTTCATCAAGAGTAGTCACTTCTTCTACCTCGCTCACTCCGCGTCTCCGTAGGTATTGTATCACGGACTGAACTAAATCTTCTGGCGCGGAAGCACCCGCGCTGAGTCCGATCGTTTCAACATTTTTCAGCCATTCATCGCTGATATCGTCGGGTTTTTCAATTAAGTACGCTTTCAAACAGCCGTGCTTTTTTGCCGACTCTACCAGCCTGTTCGTATTGGAGCTCTCAGGCGCGCCGACGGCAAGAAACAAGTCGCAGAGCGGCGCGATTTTTTTGACGGCTGACTGGCGGTTCGTTGTCGCGTAGCAGATGTCTTCTTTGGGCGGAAGGTGAATTTCCGGAAAACGTTTTTTTAATACCCCGATTGTCTCCGCGGTGTCCTCGAGACTAAGCGTCGTTTGTGTAAGAATAATGGTTTTTGCAGGGTTTTTTATTTCAATTGTCCGTGCCTCTTCCTTGGTTTCAATAAGCGTCGTGGCCGAGGGGGCTTCGCCCATTGTTCCTTCCATTTCGACGTGGCCTTTGTGTCCTATCAGGACGATAGCAAATCCCTTGTCGGCATACAGCTTTGCTTCAATGTGGACTTTTGTGACTAGAGGGCAAGTTGCATCAATCGTGCGAAGTTTTCTTTTTTCAGCCTCCTGGCGCACCTGTGGCGGGACTCCATGGGCGCTAAACACGGTCACGGCTCCCTCTGGGATTTCGCTCGTTTCCTCGACAAAGATGGCGCCACGGGACTCGAGACGCTTGACCACCTCTTTATTGTGGACGATTTGATGGCGCATATATACCGGCGGACCGTATATTTCCAAGGCCAAATAGACGACGTCAATCGCTCGATCAACACCGGCGCAGTACCCCCTTGGCTTTGCTAGCAGTACTTTCATATGTGGGGCAGTATATCCGACTCAGTGCATACAGTAAAGGCTTGAAAACAGCCATAAAATATGGTTCAATATATCTACCATGCCTATGCTGTTTTCCCAAATAAACGAAGGGATGTTCGATTTCCCGTGGTCTGTCATCCATTTCGTTTCCGGTTTCCTGATCGCGCTTGTGTTTTTTAGTTTACATCGAGGCAGGCTTAACCTCAGCCAGGCTCGATGGGTGTACACGTATAGCTTCGCGCTTCTGATTGGCTGGGAGCTGATTGAGCTGAATCTTCGTATCGCTGAAATGTTTCACCCGGAGCTGTCGACGCAGATGAAAGAATGGATTTACGCAGGCTTTTTTGAAACGGAACACTGGATCAATATTTTGGGAGATTTACTGATTGGCCTGGCCGGAATTGTTTCAGCGCATTGGTTAGTTGATAAAAATATTCATCGTAAAGTAAAACAGAATTATGAAAGCAATCCGAATTAAAAGGTTGCGGCCAGAAGCGAAGATGCCTGAGTATAGCCATCCCGGAGACGCTGGCCTGAATATTTATTCATGCGAGAAAAAGACTTTACTGCCCGGCGAACGATATGCCTTTGCCATCGGCTGGGCAATGCAGTTTGAGGCGGGCTATGTGGGTTTGTTTCGTGATCGCAGCGGTTTGGCAAAAAATCACGGCCTCACCGTCCTTGGAGGAGTGGTGGATTCGGGCTATCGCGGTGAATATCAAGTTATCATTCTCAATACGGGCAGTGAAGCGTATACTGTTGAAGCGGGGGATAAAATTGCTCAACTCTTGCTTCTGCCCATTGAAACCGCTATTCTTGAGGAGAGTGATTCACTGGATCAATCTGATCGCGGCCAGGGCGGCTTAGGGAGTACAGGGAGATAAACTCATGGCAAAATTTACACCCGAAGAAATCGAATTACTGAAAAATTACGTCACCAATCCGACGGGGAGCGTTTTTTGCATTACCGGCATGCCTGGTTTGGTCGGAGCGGCCTATGCCCGCTACAGCCGAGCCCAGGGCGGTTTCCGTGAAGTGTTGCTGAAAGAGTTTATCAAGGAAGGCGTGGTAGATTCAGAGCACGCTGAGGAGCTGATCCAGCGGGTGCTGATTGCGTTTGGCGACGACTCCGTGGGAGAACTCGAAGGGGCGCATCTGTCGTTTGAAAATATCACCATGCTGGCGGCCAAGGAGATGGAAGAATGCCGCATAGGAGGTTCGCCGATTGAGCAAAGCACGCGCTATGTATTTTTAAACCAGAAGAATGACGAAGGGAATTACAAATACTATCGCGACCCGAAGATCATGGCTTCCAAGCACGGCCGTGCCTACGTCGAGGGGATGAACTTTTTCTTCGATACCTACTGCCGGCTCTATGATCCCGTCAAGGATTGGTACAAGAAACGGAAGCCGTTGGAAGCGGCCGAATACGACGTACTTGGGTCTGGCGAGAAGCAGCACTACGCTGCTCTTAGCGACCCGAAAGATCAGAAGGCGTTTCGGGTGACCTACGCCATGGACATCAAAACCAAAACCTGCGACACCCTGCGCTATATCTTGCCAATCGCCACCCAAACGAACGTCGGCTGGTTCGGTAACGGCCGATTCTACCAAAGTTTGGTCAGCGCCATGCTGTCTAATCCCCATGCTGAGCTCCAGGAGTTGGCGCGGCAAGCCGAAACGGAGCTGAACAAGCTGATCCCTGCCTATGTCCGCCGAGCGAAAGCCAGCGAGTACCAGATGGCCAATGAAGGGAACATGGAAAAACTCGCTCTCCAATTAACCGCGAATATAGAAGTGATGGCTAATGAGGATGAGATTGACCTAGTTGACCCGGGAGTCAGTCGCATGGCTCATCTTCTGGCCGATCAGAACATCACGCTTGACGCCGTGGCCAAAGCGCTGCAAGAAGGCCAGGACCATGTCACCCTGGCCATGATGCTGTATCCCTATGTCAGGCATTCCTTACGCCAGCTGATTGAGCAGGTTATCCCCGCGCTCAGCACCGAGCAGAAATCCGCTCTGATACGCAACTACGTGGGCGTAAGAAAAACACGCCGTGATCGGCCGTATCGGGCATTTGAATCAGGTTATCCCTATACGTTTGACTTGGTGACTGACTTCGGAGTGTATAAAGACATTATGCGGCATAGGATGACCTCACAGCTCAGACAGAAGTTCTCACCGCTCTTAGGATTTGTCATGCCGCCGGATATCATCTCGATGGGATTGGAAAAAGACCTTCAGGATTGTCATGAACGCTCGGTGGAGCTGTATAAGCTTCTTTTGCCGGATTTCCCCCATTCGGCCTCATATGCCACTCTCCACGGCTCAAAAATGCGTTGGACGCTGTCTTTTAACGACCGTGAGGCATTTCATCTCTTGGAGCTGAGAACTACCCCTCAGGGGCATCCCATGTACCGCCGGCTTTGCCAGATGATGCACACGAAGATCGCCGAGCGCAGCCCCTGGCGGGCGGAATTGATGAGCTTTGTCGATCACAACGACTACGACTCGGCTCGCGGCGACTCCGAAGCTCGCCAACGGGTGAAAGAGCGCCAGTTGGAAGAAAGAAAAAAATAGCCGGATAGTATTCATTCGTGAGGCGTTGACAATCAGCTGTTTTTTTTCGCGAAAAATGCTATACTGAACTCATGAAACGGCACGGATTTCTTATCGCCATTTACGGCGTGAACAATCTGGGAAAGACTACCCAAGCTGAAAAGCTGGTGGATTTTCTCAACCGCAACGACTGGAAAGCTGATCAGGTCAAATATCCTGTGTATCGTCTGAAACCCTCCGGGGTCTATATCAATCAGCTGCTGCGGAAGAACGCCAACTCAGAAATTAGCGAAGAAGAACTCCAGATGTGGTTCACCATCAACCGTTTCCAACATGAGGAGCTGGTCAAGAAAAAGATCGAATCAGGGCATATCGTGGTGGCCGAAGACTACGTCGGCACTGGATTAGCCTGGGGGGCTACCCGCGGCGCCAAGCTCGATTGGCTGATCGAGATTAACAAGCCGCTGCTCAAAGAAGATCTGGCCATTCTTTTTGATGGAAAGCGTTTCAAAGAAGCCAAAGAAAAAAACCACCGGAACGAGCAGGATGACGTGGTGACCGAACGCTGCCGGCGTTGGCACCAAAAACTGGCTGATATGTACGGCTGGAAGCGCGTTGACGCCAATCAGAGCGTCAGCAAAGTCCATGATGATGTCCTGGAAATAGTCTCGCAGTTTCTCAGACTCCAAGATATCTGGAAAAAATAATGAAACTCGAAACAGTCATTGGTTTGGAAACGCACGTCCAGTTAAAGTCCAAAAGCAAAATGTTTTGCGCTTGTGTTAACCAGGATGCACAGGACGCGCCGAACGCGAATATCTGTGAAGTGTGTACCGGCCAACCGGGAACTTTGCCCGTGGTTAATGACACGGCCGTGCGCTGGGGGGTAAAGGTAGCGTTGGCGCTCAACTGTGTTATTCAGACTCAGACAAAATTTGATCGAAAAAATTACTTTTACCCCGACTTACCCAAGGGCTATCAAATTTCACAGTTTGACGTGCCGCTGGCCAAGGATGGTTGGTATAAAATTTCCGTAGGGGAAAAACTTATTAAAGTTGGCATCACCAGAGCGCACCTGGAAGAAGACGCTGCCAAACTTGTTCATCCGGCCGGACACGAACATTCATACGTAGATTTCAACCGTAGCGGAGCGCCGCTGGTGGAGATCGTGACTGAGCCTGATTTCCGAGACCCGGCGGAGGCAAAGGTGTTTCTCCAGGAGCTTCGTCTGTTGATGCGCTACCTGGGAGTATCTGACGCTGATATGGAGAAAGGCCAGCTGCGATGCGACGCCAATATTTCCTTGCGACAGAACGGCGATGTCCGGCTCTATCCCAAGACGGAAATAAAAAACCTGAATTCTTTTCGATCCGTTGAGCAGGCGCTGGAATATGAACAACGCCGGCAAGGTGAATCATGGGAAAAAGGCGAGATACCCGATCGGCAAACCACGCGTGGCTGGGACGAACAAAAACTGGTGACGATGGAGCTTCGTGCCAAAGAAAGTTTTGCTGATTATCGTTATTTCCCTGATCCGGATTTGCCTCCGCTCAAATTCACCCCCGAGTATATTGAGAGGATGAAAGCAGAGCTGCCTGAGCTTCCTCAACAGCGACGCGTGCGCTTCAAGAATACCTACGCCCTGGAGGATAAGGAGATTGAGTTTATTGTGTCAAATAAGGCGCTAGCAAACTATGTTGAATACGTCATTAGTGAATTACGGGCCTGGTTTCTGGCGGAGAATCCAAAAGGTGAAGCAAAAGAGTATTATGACGATCGCCGAAACATTACCCACCTGGCAGTGAACTGGTTGGTTAATAAACTGCTCAAGTTTGTGTACGAGGCCAAACAGACCGTCAAGGATCTGAAAATCACTCCTGAAAATTTTGCTGAATTCATCAAGCTGATCTACC
>JAUYLJ010000034.1 GCA_030699685.1 bacterium
AACAGCCCCGCCTAGGCCGCCGTAACCGGTCTGGATATCGGGCGTGACACCGGAGTCTTCATAGAGAGAAACCAGTTTCCCCAGTCGGAAACCGCCTGCTTTGGCAACCTCCGCGGCTTTCATCTTCGCTTTGGCTATGGCTTCCGTACGTGCTATTTGTCTTGCATCCGTATCATCATCTACCGTAAAGCTGATACCCGAAACATTGTTGGCACCCTTCTCCACGATACCGGAAAGAATGTCACCGATAGTTTCCAGATTGCGTACTTTGACTGAAAGCGTCTGGGTAAGCGTGTACCCGGAAATCACCGCTGGCGGACAAACTGACCGGCCATCACAAGGAAAATATGTATAGCGCGGCGTGAGAGCATACTGGCTCGTCTGCAAATCCTTTTTCTCGACACCCTTCTCCTTCAAAAAGGCATTGATGATATTCATCTTGTCCACATTCTGCTTCTGGATATCGGCCACATTTTTTCCGCCCTCCGTCACGACGCTCGCCGTAAACGTCGCGATATCCGTCGCTGTTTCCATCTTGGCCTCGCCATCGACGGTAAAAGTCCTGTTCGGATATGTCTGGTCGATGGAACGGCTATACTGATAAACATAAATTATTGCCGCGAGAGCCAATACGGCGACAGCTACGCTTTTCACCTGCTTCATTTGTTCCTCTGTCATAGGAAAGAAAGTTAAAGATTAGAAGTGCTTTTCATTATACACTATTTATTGTTTTGTTGACGAAGGGGTCTGTTTACAGGTATAAAGGGATAGTATTGTCTGCGCTCGTAGCTCAGTGGATAGAGCATCTGGCTTCGAACCAGAGGGTCGGGGGTTCGATCCCCTCCGAGCGCACACGAGGAGTACGCCAACTGCTTGGCGTACGTAGGAGATCGAAAGCCGCAGTGTTATTTCGTCAGCAGACAAAATCACGAGGCGGTGCCCAGACAAACTTTTGTGACGACAAAAGTTTAGTCGAGGGCGATCCCTTCCGAGCGCACATTTTAAACTTCTCTTTAGAGATTTTTGTAATTCTTGATAAATTCGCTGGGGCTCTGCCACCATTCGGGGCGTGTGCGTTTTTCCCCTTCTTTCCAATATCCAGGCAGCACGTCATTTTTCCATGGTCCGGTATAGATAGCGAAGTGCAGATGAGCCTCCCAAAACCCATTCTCCGAGGTAAAACCTTCACCCACAAACCCGATCGGCTCGCCACATTCCACTTTCTCACCGATGCGCTTGAAAGACGTCCCCAGATGGGCGTAGACGGAATAAAACACCTTGCGCGTTTTGGCATGCTTGTGGCGGATGATGATGATATGCCCCCAGTTGCCCTTTTCCTCTGATCCAGGATGAAGCGCAGCATAGACCACCGTCCCTCGTCCACAGGCCCGCACATCTGTCCCAGCCGGCAAGACACAGTCTTCACCGAGATGCAAACCCCATAAAATGCCTTCAATGACGGAACGCTTGCCAAAAGGCACACCGTTTACCTTATACTGTTCCACGGGAAATATCAGTCGCGGCGTGATGAGATATGCCATACCCGGTAGTGAAACTTCGACAACTTTTCTTTTGTTAGCTGTAGAAGGTTCAAGCTAATACTATACTTCTTCGCTTACGTTCAATATCTGAGTTTTCTGAACCCGGTCGAAATTCTACTGCCGGGCATAATGTGGTTACCCGTAGCCTCCCACAAATTCGTCTCTTCGTCAAAAACAAAACACCCTTCGACCAGTCTCACTAAGGCTTTCGCCGAGGTGGACAAGCTCAGGGTGTTTTTTGTACTTTGTACAGTGAAACACTGGCCACTATACTGATGGTGCTGACGTGCACTCCTTGCAGTTGGCCTTGTGAGTCACCACTTCATAGACAGCCGAGAGACCGACAAGTATATAGACCGCCTTGGAAACAAGCGATGCCTGGCCGCCGAGCACTTGGCTAATATCCCAATTGAACAAACCTACCAACAGCCAATTCAAACCTCCTATTACGAGAAGGATAAAAGTAACGTTGTGTAATTTCATATGTTTTGTTATAAATTTTTATAAACGCTGGTATCGACCCTACCGCGTGGATAATTCCTTTTTATACACCTCCATTATACACTAAAAATGGAGTGTTTTTTAGGAAATTGCAAGAGGTAAAGGCAGAACTTGTCAATTACATTCTCTCTGAATATTTGAATCTGATGCCTTTTTTAAGCCATTATTCGATTACCAACATGATTTGAATAGTGGCGGCATTCGCTATCTCGGCATTTTGAGGACGTCAATCACTCTGCCATTGATGACAAAGTTGTCTTCGGGCGTGAGAAAAATCGGCTTGTGTATCTTGTCGGTCGATTCCGGAAGAAGCGCGATCATCTTGCCATCCAGCGAGCGATAGGTCTTTACCGTGGCCAAGCCATCGATCACCACCAGAACGCGATCGCCATTGCGGAATTCTTTCGTATGGGCATCCACCAGAATGAAATCGCCGCTCTGAATGGTTTTGCCGTTGACTTTAGCCTTGTTCATGGACGTTCCGGAAACCTG
>JAUYLJ010000040.1 GCA_030699685.1 bacterium
TTTCTTGAAGCGGGTTGAACGGGTTAGCTCCAGCGAGCGCGCCCGTCCTTCCTGGAGCTTCAAATACCCCTTGTCCTCAAGCGATCGGACGTGTTCCGCTACCGTGGCGGGGGAGGAGAGTCCCAGGTGTTCACCAATCTCGCGATAACTTGGAGCGTATTCATTGACTTTCATGAACTCGACGATGAAGTCAAGTATCTCTTTTTGTTTTTTGGTTAGTGGTTCGGTCATGGAATAATTAAAATTAAGAATTTAGAATGCAGAATTGAATCTTCGGGCTATTCCTATAACGATCCATTCTGAATTTTTTACCAGTACGCATGAGTATTGTATACCGAACAAAAACCGAACGTCAAGTCCGACTTATCCACATGCCAATCTGAACTACATTTAGTGGCCATAAAATAGACAAAGAGATGAAACTATGCTATAATCAAGGCAATGAAAACAAAGACAAAAATTATCACACTGAATAGAAACCTCACATTGACCGCTAAATTTCGCTGGCGGGTGTTGGGCATAGAATAAAGAATGCCATGCCCCGATTGTTTCCCAGTAGCCTGACAAAGCGTGTTGTCTTCCAAGCCATGATATTGGCTGCGGTGGCCATATCGGCTTTTGTGTATTTTTCACTTACGAGCGCCAGCCAGAGTCTCAAGGATGAGGTGCAACAGAGGATCAACCAAGGGCTAGAGACCTATTCTTTGATGTTCTATGACGCACTGGAGATCCAGTCGGTCGACACTCGCCAGATCGCGCAAGCTAACTCAGTGCAAAGCGCCATTGTCACGTTGTCCTCGCATGATGGATTCAGCACGCTACAAGCTTTACCCGAGTATGATCAGTTGAAAGAGCTCTTGGAGAAGGAGCGATCAACGCAAGGTTGGGACACACTGGTGGCGGTCGATCCTCAGGGGCGCGTTTTGGCCAGCGCCAATAGTGAGCTGGTTGGACAAACAATTTCTCTGGGAGGATTTGTTGACAACGCCTTTAGTGATGGTGAGGCAAAATCCTCGGTCGAAATTATGTCCAGTGATGAACTGATTGATGAAAGCCGAGAACTGGCGGACAGCGCGAAAGTAATTCGAATTCCGACTGAGCATCACAAGGCGGGATGGCGAGAGGGGGAAGCCGAAACAGACGCGATGGTATTAACCAGCGTGTTTTTAGTTTCTGATTCAAGCGACGTTGAGGTGGGAGCGATTGTCTCCGGCGTCATGTTGAACAATGATAACACTCTTCTGGATCGCATAGTTCGCAAGGGAGGCGGAATTGCCAGCATCAATCTCTACGACGCGCGTGTGGCCACCACTCAATTGTTGCGGGAGAATGGGAAGCGCGCTCTCGGCACGCTTGTTCCTGAGGACGTGGTTAATACTGTCTATATATCTCAAGAAGAATACGCGGGAAGAGCCTGGGACGTGACTGGCTGGCATTTGATGGCCTATGAACCAATACGAAACTATGACAACGAAGTCATCGGCAGTATCTCGAGAGGAATCGAGGAAACTGAAGCAACTGCTTCCGTTACCGGATTCCGCTGGCAGCTGCTTATCCTGGGAGTGTTCACCTTCGTCGTGGTGTACATATTTACCGGTCTGATTACACGAAGCATTACGACGCCTTTGAAAGAATTAGCCACTAACGCCAATAGGATCAGCCGGGGAAGTTTGGAAATTGATATCCAGGCTCCGAATACTGACGATGAGATTGGAGATTTGACTCACAGCTTCATCGTCATGAAAGACAAGCTTCGGGAGTACTACACCAAACTTGAAGACCTGGTCGCGCAGCGCACGGAAGAGCTTCAGCGCAAAGTGAAGGATTTAGAAACTGCCCGCCACTCCATAGAAGAGGAGAAAAAGAAGTCAGAGTCGATTCTTCAGAACGTTGGTGACGGCGTGCTGGCTATCGACAAAAAAGGAACCTTTATCGCTTGCAACCAGGCTGCTTGCGATATTTTAGATTATGATATTTCTGAAGTTTTCGGGCATACGGTCAATGAGATTATTGATCTGAAATACACGAAACTGTCGCCTGAAGAAGCTGACAGGAAATATTTTGACCCTATTGCCGAGGCGGTCAATACCGGCCAAGTCGTGGCTACGGGAACTGGCGAGTTTTCCGTTGTCACGAAATACAAAAAAGAGGTGCCAGTTACGATTACGGCTACGCCGTTAAAGGATAGCACTGAAGGCGGAATCCATGGTGGAGTAATCGTCATTAAAGACGTGACAAAGGAGCAGGAAATTGATAAGATGAAATCGGAATTTGTCTCGGTGGCCTCTCACCAGCTTCGCACGCCACTCTCAGCCTCGAAGTGGTTTCTCGAAATGCTAATCAACGGCGATTCGGGTAAAGTGACAAAGGAGCAGTCCGAATACTTGGATCACATCTATAAATCGAACGAACGGATGATCGCTTTGGTCAACGATCTTTTGAATGTTTCACGCATTGAATCCGGAACTATCGCCATAGAACCGATCGAGACCGACTTGGTCGACATGATCAAGAGTGTCTTCTTTGAACTAGAGCACGCGATTCAGGGAAAAAAGATCGTGAAGAAGCTGGAAGCCCCCGAGGGTGGACTGAAGAAAATAAAAATCGATCCGAAACTTATTCGCCAAGTGTTCCAAAATCTCTTTTCAAACGCCGTGAAATATACCCCGGAAAAAGGAACGATTGGCATCAAAATAACCAATGATAAGAAATTTGCCACTTTCGAAGTCTATGACACGGGAGTCGGCATTCCTAAAAAACAGCAGGCAAAGGTGTTTAAGAAATTCTTCCGTGCCGATAACGTCATCACTTTGCAAACTGAGGGAACGGGCTTGGGTCTGTACGTGGCAAAGTCGGTCGTCGACGCTTCGGGAGGCAAAATCTGGTTCAAATCCTCCGAGGGCAAGGGAACACATTTCTTCTTTACGTTGCCCATGGCCGGTAGTCAGAGACGCCAAGGTGAAAAGACATTAATTTAACAACCATGCCAAAGAATATCACGGTGCTTGTGGTCGAGGACGAGGAAATTATCAGCCAGGCCTTGAAGTCAAAGCTGGAAAAAATCAAGGAGTTCAACGTAAAACTTGCCATGGACGGGGAAGCCGGATTTGAAGCGGCCAAGTCGGAAAAGCCCGACGTCATACTGCTGGATCTCATCATGCCGAAGATGAGCGGGTTTGACGTCTTGAACAAGTTGAAAGACGATCCCGATACCAAAAATATACCGGTTGTGATTTTATCAAACCTTGATGACTCGGCCTATATCAAGAAAGCGCAGGACGGGGGAGCGCTGGACTATCTGGTCAAGACTCGCACCAATCTTGAGGAAATCATTGACAAGGTGAAAGCTTCGGTCAAGAAATAGTATGGCCAAAATCCTGGTAGTTGAAGATGAATCATTTCTTTCACTGGCTCTTTCGGATAAGCTTCGCAAAGAAAAGTTTGAGGTAGATACGGCCATGGACGGATAAATGTCTCTTGAAAAAATCAAATCGTTCAAACCTGATTTGGTTTTGCTGGACTTGCTTATGCCGAAAAAGGATGGCTACTCGGTCTTGGCCGAAGTGAAGCTCATCAAGACAGCTGAGAAAACTCCTGTGATTGTACTCTCAAATTTC
>JAUYLJ010000044.1 GCA_030699685.1 bacterium
CAAAGCAGCTTGGGGTATCTGCGGAGCGTCTGGGTCGTCAACACTTGCATCGCTCCCAGAACCGATGATGGCTTTGGGTTTGTTGTGAGCCAGCCACGTTTCGACCATTTCAGGATTCAGAATCTTGCACCGTATTCCAAGCTCCTCGACCGTTCTTGCAATAACCAGAGTAAGCTGCGAGCCGCAGTCGATGATGAGCACTTGAGGCGTGTCCAAAGCTGCTGCAACAGCTTGCGAAAGAATGGTTGTCATGATTGGTACCTCCCAAAAATTGTAAAAAAGCAGAACCCATAATAAACATGAGTCCCTCCATGGATGAAAGTGTAGCAAAATGCCCCTTTAATTGCAAAAGCGGCTTAAAAAAAGAACTCCCGGGACAAAGGTTCTGTCCCAGGATGGTTGACGGCGTTTCACAGGAAGGATATCTTACGCTTCATACGAAGAAACGTTTGCGCTGTTTGGCATTCAGAGACTTGTAGAAACGCACGCGTTCTTCCCGCGACGGGTACCGTTTGGCTATTTCGGCATGGCTGATGTACCCGTTCGGCCGAATTATCCAACCGATATGGGTCCATTCGAAAACATACCCGTGCGTCTCTACCATGTAGCCAATCGGGAGTACTCCTTTTTTCCCCCGCGAAAGGTTCTCGATTTCATTCATAGCTTCATGGAAACGCTCGGCTTCGTCCGCCTGAGAAACCTGATTGTTAAGGTCCTGCATATCATCCATTTTCATAAGCCCTCCATGGAAAAGAAAAAGAGCTCCTTTTGAGAGCTCGTTTGAAATTTCCTTGAAGTCAGAAGAAAGTCAAAAACCAGCCCTCAAAAATGAGCTTGTCTTTGTCTTAATGATGAAAACTCTGTTACCGCGCATATGTAAATAATCCTACATGCTGAGATGAGCTGATGGAGAGGGTGGTTGGTAACAAAATACCTCAAGGCTCCAACCTGGAACATTTACCCCCGGGCACTCAAATAAATATAGGCGCCCTCTAAATGCCCTCGGCAAACCCTTCCCCCTCCATCAAATCACTTCGCTGAATATTTTTTTAAACTCTATACTTACAGTATGAGTGTTTTTTGAAATGTCAAGGGTATTGTAAAATTCTATTTTCTATGGTTTTTCAGATAAGTAAGAAGGTGATCGCCACGCTGGACAATCACCTTTATTCTCTAGCCTTTAGCGAGCCCACTATACCGATGATCTGACCATCTGGCCCGGTCAGATAGCTTCGCACCTTGAACCATATCGGGTCAAGCCGCACCTCTCCAGGCATAATCCATTGCCCCGTCCTGTGGTCTTCTGGACGAGCACAATTCAGACACCCGACATAGGCAGCCCCCGCTTCCAATTTAAAAGAGGTCGCGAAGTGAGGAATTTTTGATCCCTCAGGAGGTATCCAGAGCGTAATCCTTTCATCGATAAAAATAGGCTCTCGACACCAAGCACACTGGATAATCATATGCCACAAGCATTGGTGGCAATACGGGGCCACTCCGAATCCCGTACGAGTCTCGACATAATATACCTTCCCATATTTTGCGAGGAGACCTCTCCTCTCGGTTGGATGACCACATTCGGCCGTTGTTGTCCGGCCTTGCCACTTCCTCAATACTAACCTTGCCACAAGTATGAACAAGGTTATATGCAGCAAATAAGTCAGCCATTCCATCGCTTCCTCCCGTAAATTGTTCAAAGGTGGTTATGCCCCACACCTCAATAGTTTCGACAAATATTGGCTTACATTAGCCAATACAGCTAAAAACCCTTAACGAACTTCCCCCGAGTATCCCAAAAAAGCGGCGGGAAGTCAAACTTTATTACCAAACGAAACGAGTGAAACGAAAGCTTGCTTTCATTTCCGAGCGCAGTGCCGGCCCGCTTCGACTCGAATCGAGGCGAGTAAAATCGGGTTAAATACCCGTTATTTACAACAATTCTCCCTGCCAATCGGGACTGACTATTGCTGTTCCATCGTTTTGAAAAACGAGATATGAGGCTCTAAATTCCTGCACCAAAGCACCATAGTTGCCAGGCGATGCGAAGAAAAGTCCGGATGTCATGCAATCAGCTGACCAGGCATCGTCTGCCACCGCAGCGCAACCGATAATCTTCTCTATCGGTTTTTTTTCTTGCGCATCGATCAGATGATGCCACTTCCCGAAACGGCGCCGGAAGCTGTCAGAAACAGCGATTCCTTGGTGCTTCAGATTCACCACACTGGCGGCCGTATCCGGTTTCCCCGGATACTCGACAGCTACACGCCACGCCATCCCATCCGCCTTGGTCGTCCCTACCATATCTCCCCCGCCATCGACAAGGTAATAATTATAACCAAAACGTTTCACTATCTCAGCCACTCTATCAATGCAATACCCCTTACCAATCCCACCGAGATCGAAAGCCACCGGACCATTGATTGCCAGTTTCTTCCCCTTGAGCGACCACTCCGGAATATGGGATTGTTTAATTTTTTCTAAACCACTTTGAGCTCCATAGCCAGCCTCTTCAAGGATACTGGCTACTGCCGGATCGTACGCGCCTGCAGTCAGAGTGCGAAGACGGTCTGCTCGAGCCAATAAAAGTAAAAACTCTTGAGAAAGTATATACTCGCCAGCGGGCGATGTTCGAAAAGCATTCACCTCCGATAACGGCAAAAACCGCGAGAAGCGGTTTTCAAAAGCTTGCACATATTCAACCCCGGCTTTCCGTACCTGATCCTCAAGCTTTTTCCCATCAACCGAAACCGACCATTTCGTCCCCAGTCCGGTAAAAGTGAAATTTTCCATCACTTACAATTGAGCCTTTAATTCATCAATCACGCTATTGAAAGCTTTTGTTGTCATGGATGATTTGGCGACGTTATCGATAGCTGTCAGCTCACTCAACTTCTTTCCGACGATCATCACCGAGACCTGTTGATTGAAGGCTATCTTCTTTTCTGGCACCTCGTTCGTCTTGGCATCCAGGGTAGCCAACTCGGTAATTATTCCACTCTTGTCGACCGTCACGACAAATCGCAGTTCGTCTTCCTTGTCCTCGGTCGCCATATACTTGACGACCGCGCTCACTTTCTTCGATCCGACCGGAAGCATATCAGTCACTGGCGCCTCATTCTCACCCTTGTTTACCTGCAATATCTTTGCCGCGTAGCGATAATAGACAAAAACACTCACCACAATCGCTATCGCAATGAGCACGATGCCCTTATGTATTTTGAACATATTTTTTGTTTTTACTGAATTCTACCGATAGTATACCACTTTTCAGATAAAATCGACAGAAACAAAAAACCCCTGCCCACCTTGGTGAACCTTTCGAGCTCGTCCTTTCATAAATCCTAGTCAAATCTGCAGAAATGCT
>JAUYLJ010000050.1 GCA_030699685.1 bacterium
CCGTAACTTCATTCCAGCTTCCGTCCGTAAAATATTCAGCCACTATAAAATAGGTACCCCAGTCGTCGTAAGCGCCGAGCAACCAGCTGTCCTTTCCCCAAACAATGGAGGTGATTTGCGGTCTCCCGTAATTTGTAAACACCTCATCCTTTCGGATGAGCTGTCCGCTACTTGAAAGCAGATAGATGGTAGACGCTGGACCGGAATATTGTCCTCCAGTTGCCACAACGATCGTATTGCCATTCCACCCGATGGCGGTTATTCCTCCGTCACCGTTGCTTAGGACGGGTGAAATATCATGAAACACGCTTCCATCGTAGTTAAACACCGTTTTCTCGGTCGCATAAATAATCCCTGACCCGCCTCTGAGCAAATATCCTTGCTCCGTTACTGGGCTGAGATTCGGAACCTTGGCCGTGACCTCGGTAAATGATTCACCGTCAAATCGCAAGACTTGGTTGGGGTGATCATCGCGCTTGATAACCATGAGACAGTACTCATCGGCGCAGGCCATATTCCAAACTTCATTCCCCCAAGTCTTTTGTTTCAAATACTCTTCTATTGAGTGCTCTCGTACCGTCACATTGCTTAATATTACGGTGTTATCCTCTTGGTTGATTTTGGCTGATGTAAGCGATTCATCCAAAGTATCCGCTGACGCAAAATCATCAGTGAACACGATCTCACTTCGCAGTCCCTCGTCGACGGAGGGCGCGGAGACTACGGGGTTTGTACCAGCTTCATCTTGAACCGTTTTAGCGAAATTTTGATTATCCTTATTTTCCGAAGACAAGTCTATCCACAACCAGATCGCTCCCCCGAACAACACGGTTCCTATCAAGAATATGGCCAGAATTGATAATTTGTTATGAAAGATATTGATCATTGTGGCGTAATATTAACAAATAGACGGCAACACCCGTGGGCCCGTCTTCCCAGTTTTATAGCGATTATTGATTTTTTTTGATAACTCTCCCGTACACTTGGAAAGATAGCTTAGAGAATTGACTTTGTCAAATAAAAACGTATCAATCCGTTTCTGGACACGTGCTCCGGTACCGTTCCCGCGAATAACCTTTCGTTGACATAAAAGTTAACGCATTTGCCAAAGTGTCATGCCGGACACTCGGCTGTCTTTGCTCAGGGCGGACATTCAGCGGTAAAAGCAATTGTAGTTGGGAGCATGGCTTCAGATAATCCGGCATCTCCATCACGAACCAGGGTTCTGGAAAGTATCCTTACCCCGCCCGCGCTCGCAAGAGTAATGCATAGAAGTTGATTAGTGGCTTCAACAAGGTTTCCGCCTTGGGCGGAATTTGCAGCGGCTTCGACACTTCCTAGTTGCTGTATTAAACCTAGCAATTTGGTAAAACCTTAGCTCTATGCAAATAAAAAAACAGGCCGCTATTGTGAAGCAGCCTGTGGTCCCGACATGTCAGCCAGGTCTGTCGGGATATCTGGAGAAACTGGTGGCAAAGGAACGTGGTCGTCCGGGTATACCCAGACGGTGTTGGGGGCGAAGCCGCCGCTCTCCAAGTACATCTTGAGCTTGACGTCGTCACTCCCGACGATGATCCGGAAAGTCTCCTGGTCGAAATAGCCATCGACCCGGAATCGGGCCAGGATCACCCTCCACCCACATTCGTCAGTCGGGTCTTCAACTTGGAGGCCAACGATGACGTAACCGTGAATGGAAGAGGCGAGAAACCTCGCTTCGGCCGGCGCCAAATCGGTGCCGGGTAGCAGGTCACGGGGGTAGTCGAAGATCGCTTCGTTCCACCACTCGCTGGAGTCGATGATGACTCCCGTGACGTTCGCGTTCTCCGTCTTGAACGTCACGCCCATGTTCTGGGCAAAAGCCGGACAAACAGCGCAGGCACAAAACACGCAAACCGCGAACAAGCAAGCCAGACTACGCATCTTCCCCTCCCTGACATCCGTGTGATACGCAACTGAACGAAACGTTATCGTGAATGGGTGACGAAGGCTGATCCGCCACCGAAGTGTGACTCGACGTACTGATGCAAACTCGCCTCGTCATGATCGTCGGGGTAGGTCCAGACCGTACCCGGCGCGAAACCACCACTCTCGAGGTACATGACGAGCTTGCCTCGCTCGTCAGAGACAACGATGCGAAAACGCTCTTCGCGCAACCGCTGGCCAATTTGGAAGTTGGCCGTGAGATAGCGCGGCGTGCCGTCGGGATCGTCAGTCGACGTTTCCCAGACGACACTAATCTCGTCGATGAAAGTCCCGTCCGGCACCTCCATTACCGCCAGTCCGTAGTCGCGCTCAGACGTCTCCCTATCCTCAAGCGGGTCCGAGTAGAGCATGCCGCCACTGTGGACGACGACCTGCTTTACGTTCCAGTTTCGGGTTTCGATGTAGATACCCGCCGAAACTTCATTTACCCAGGCACAGACCGCGAACAAACTGAGTGCAAAAACGAGCGAACGCATGTTTAGGGTATTTCCTTCCTTGGTATAGTATGGTGCGATCCAGTACGTGATCGGTCAGAAGTGTACGCCAAAACAGGCTTTATGTCAAGCCCAAGTCTGAAAACTGTTACTTCTGTTTTCTCCGTCTATTCAAGAAATACCATAATAGTCCCGCAGCGGCGAAGACTACTCCAAGAGCCCACGCCGGAATCATCGGCGCAGCGGTTAGCAACCATTCGTTGATATCGTAGTAAAGCTCCATCAACCCGCCGGCACGAAATAGCAGCAGCAAGGATGTCGTGCCGCGCGTGGTGATGAAAAGAATACCAATCGCAAGAAACAGCAGACCAACGATCAGGTTGCTGGTATGAATTTTCCAAGTAGTAAATCCAAGCGGTATGGCTAACTCTTTACCACGGACCAACTTGCTTTGGGCGAAATTTGACCGGTCGAAGAACCAGGCAATTAATAATAATGGTACGACCAGCCCCAGCGAATACACCAATAGGAGCAGGATGGCATGCAACGTTTCTCCTTGCGTGGACGCCAACGCGAATATCCCGCCAATCACGGGAGCGGCGCAAGTTCCCGAAGCGAAGGCGAACAAGATTCCCATGAGATAGACAGTCCCCGCGCCTCTTTTGCCGGCGAGATTCGGTCCCTGAACGTGGAAATTAAAGGACTTATTCAGCAGTGACATCAGCCCTATTATCAGGAAAATTCCTCCGGCGATATAGTAGAGAATCGTTCCCTGGGTTATGAACAGTTTTGCCAGCAGGCCGGCCGAGAACCCAAGCGGCACGAAAAGAGTGGCCAGCCCAAGCCAGAAGACAAAAGTCATTTTCACAAGCTGGGATTTCTCTTTGAACGAGTAGGCGAAAAAAGCCGGAATCAAAGCCGCCGAACATGGTGACAAAAGAGAAAACACTCCGCCGAAAAACGCCGCCAAAATCGAAATCCGCAGCACGCCGCTCACCACGCTGCCCTGAGGAGCGGGCGCGAACAAAACCAGCAGGACGATAATCACCGCAGACACAAGCACCCAGCGGCCTATCGGCAGCTGGGTGGCGTTGGGTTGCGAAGTTTTACTGCTGGAACGAGGCACGTCTTAGAGCACGAGATCGATCGCCTGGCGGAATTGCTCAATCGGCACGGCACCCGAAACCGGGA
>JAUYLJ010000054.1 GCA_030699685.1 bacterium
TCGGGGATCGTCTAACGGTAGGACTCCACCCTTTGGAGGTGGCTATCCAGGTTCGAATCCTGGTCCCCGAGCTTGGTAAGGGAGTGGTAAAAGCAAAAATATGAACTTCATCGTTGATCAGAGCGTGTTTGAGTTGTATCCTGAACTACGAATTGGGCTCGTCATGGCCCGTGGGGTTCAGAATACCTACCGCGACAATTCAATCGCCGGGCTGCTTAGAGATGCCGAGACAGGTATCCGATCAGGGCCGTATGATTTCAAAACCGATCCGCGTGTCATCGCCTGGATGGAAGCGCATAAGAGCTTTGGTAGCGATCCAAAACGCTACGCACCGTCGATTTACGCGTTGATAAAGAGGGTGGCCAAGGGCGGAGAATTGCCCAGCATTAATCCTCTCGTTGACCTCTACAACATTGTTTCGCTGAAATACGTTGTTCCCATCGGCGGAGAAGATCTTGACGCCTGTGTTGGAGATATTCGATTGACGCGGGCGGCGGGAAGCGAGCAGTTTATCGAGCTGGGAAAAAGCGAAGCCAGCCCGCCGGAAACAGGCGAAGTCGTCTATCGCGACGATCAGGGAGTATTGTGCCGGAAATTCAACTGGCGGGAGGCGGAACGGACCAAACTGACTGAAAAAACAACCAACGCCGTGATTGTGATTGAAACCCTTCCGCCGGTCAGTTTCGAAGCACTTAGGGAGACGGTTGAAGATCTTGCTCAACTCATTCAAACCCACTGCGGGGGAGTTGTTAAGCATCAGATTCTTGACAATAGCACTCAACAGTTTTCAGAGTAAACAAAATCCCCAGCCACAGAGCTGCGCAAGCGCAGATGTAGCTGGGGCGAAGATGCGAACCGACTCAGTAGTCGGTGCCGAAGCGGGCGTCGAGTGCGGCCTTCAGATTCTCGAAGGTGACGCTACCTCGTGTGAGGTTTTCCCGAAAGACATACTCGGCGATGTCGGTTCGGGTGTTGAGTGCACCCGCGTAGTTCAGAAGCTCATCCCGCGTGAGCATGAGCATCTGAACGTCGGCCCCGTACCAGACGCAGGCCAGCAAATGGGCATACGCCTTCGTGTCCAGCCCGCCGGAGCGAAGCTGGTCCAACACCGTGCTGGCCTCGAGAGTGAGGACTGCTCGGAGATTCTCCTCGGCGACCGTGGTGTTGCAGTGATCCTGCTCGACCGTCGAACGCAGGGCACAGCCTTGGCCGAAAAGGATCAAAGAAAGCGCGAAGAGCGTGACCACAGTCCTGACTGCCTTCAGCATGAGACACCTCCCGGAACTCAAACGTCTTTGATTGAAGGCACGACAAGCGTGCCTGGTGTGCGATTGTTGCCTTTACATAGCAACCGCGTAGTGTATACTCAAAAAAGACTTTTGTCAAGCTTTATGGGCTCAATCATCGAAACTAACGATACATTGCAAATCAGCCGGGAACAGGGATTTCCGACAGAATTGGATTACGAGAAACACCTTGAGCAGCCGTACACTGTCGACCAGTTTAAAGGCCGTGTCTTCGAGTTTCACGGCAAAAAAGACATCCGAATTTACCACGCGCCGCCGGTCCGGAATTTCTTGGCTGAAAACCGTGACGGGAAGTGGCTTTACTGGGGTTTGGTGCACATTATCGAAGTAACACACGACATGGTAAAAAAAGAAACATCGGGGAAATTCGTAATCGAATACCTCTATACACCTGAAGAGATGGAAAAAGCCCAGAGGTTAATTGATCGGCGGCCGAAGGTGGATTTTTTTTCCAAATCCTAAACATATCACAGCCAGCCGATGAAACGCTTCTGGAACGGGCCATTTCTTATAATGATCGCGGCCACTCTCTGGGCGCTGGACGGCCTGTTACGTTCGCATTTGACCGAACGGATGCCTTCGATGGTAATTGTTTTTTACGAACACGCAGTTGGTTTTTTGCTGTTGTTGCCTTTCGTTTTCAAGTCGTTCGGTAAGATAAAAAAACTCAGTGGAAACGACTGGAGCAGGCTGGTCATTCTAGCCTTGGTTAGCAGCGTTCTGGGTACGGCCTTGTTCACGGAAGCGTTTGCCCGCAGCGCGGAATTTTTTGACTTTGCCACGCCGATTCTTCTCCAGAAACTTCAGCCGGTCTTCGTCGTGTTCTTTGCCTGGCTGTCGTTGAAAGAGCGAATCACCTGGCGATTTGCGGGATTAGCGATAATCGCGTTACTGGGTAGTTATCTGGTCAGCTTCGGCGGGGAGAAAATCGAACTGGATTTTACCGGACGCGAACTCGTGTATATTCTGGCGATTGGGGCGGCTCTAGCCTGGGGCTTGGGCACTATCCTCAGTAAAAGCATTCTGGAGAAGTTGTCTTTCTCGGAAGCGACTTCACTGCGTTTTTTATTGGCGATCCCCTTGAGCGCGCTTTTCATTACTGTTCAAGGAGGATGGTACAGTCCGGCGGAACTGGATGGCGGACAGATTTGGCGCTTCCTTGTCATCGGGTTGACCACCGGTATGGGAGCTATCTTGATTTACTACCGGGGATTGAAAGTCACCCAGGCCAAAGTTGCAACCTTTGCCGAGCTGATGTTTCCGATAGTCAGCATTGGCATCGCCGTGACCGCGCTCAATCCTTTCGGCGAAGCTCAGACATTTTCCTTGGCCCAAGGGGCGGGCATTCTCTTGTTACTAGGGTCGATCTTGGCCATTAGCCTGACGGAAAGCATTTCAGCCCGTGAAAGACGCGGGTCGGATAGCGCATCATCGTATAACTAAAAGCTCATTTGGAATATCACCGATATTCCTTGTACTGCGAATTTTACCTGGACATAAAATGTTGTTAAGACGGCTCTAAAAAAACTCCCGGACCAACCGGGAGTTTCGCGGTTATGCTTTGATTGATTCAAGATTGATGTCCGGCAGTCCCTCGGGCAGCTCACCCCAGCCATGAGCAGTTTCGGGTTTACCGAGAGTCATTTTCTTGCCATACACTGATTGTTTGTCCGGCGCCCGGTATTCGACTTTCACCGTAATGACGGGTTCGGATTCGCCAGGTCTCTCGGCATGACTCGAGACAGGTTTTTCCGCTCGGTTCACGCTTGCGACTTTGACGTGGCCGTTGATCTGTTCGTAAGTCTTTGTCTCGTCCCATTGCTCGCCTTTTTTCTCGCCTTCGGTATTTTCCCCAAAGAAGCGTGTACAGTTGCCGTCCTCGTCGTATTCATAGTTGTTTTCCCAAGCGTGTTCCCGGGCCAGATGCTTGCCTATTTCTTTGGTTGGTTTTGTCGGATGACGTTTATCACCGTATTCCAGACGCCGTTGGCTGACTGATTTCAGTTCCTGTGAGTCTTTCCATTCGCCGTCAAATTGCGCCCGGTGATAGTCCCAGCGCTTCTCTGCCACCGTACGGCCCTCGGTGTCTTTATACGTTTCCAGTTTCGGATCGCCGTTTTCGTTTTCCTGCCTTTCCCACTGCATCTCCGCCAGCGACGGGTCCGTTTCTAGGGCACTGCGGCCGGGAATTTCTTCAACCAGCGGCCGAGGTTCGCCATCGATTCCTCCTCGTTCTTTTTCTGCCATGGTTGTAAGGCTTAAGAATGATTGTTTCCATCTTATCGTGTATTGGGCCTCGAGGCAAGTAGTTGACTTTTTCAGAGTCTATGGTATGATGTAGGAAGGATGAAACATTTCGACAACAACTTAACTAACAACAATACCCAGTTCTGACTGGCAGCTTTTTGACTTGTTAGTAAGAGGCCAGTCGCGAAGAGACTGGTCGTTTTGTTTTTAGATCATCGTTTCGGGAGTAGTTCGGCCGGTAGAACCCCGTACAACTGCTATGTAGTTTATGGGGCAAGCGCTCCGCATTTTGTCCGCCGTACTCCGAGGTAGTTCAATGGTAGAACGCTGCACTGTTAATGCAGATGTTGGAGGTTCGAATCCTCCCCTCGGAGCTCGGCGGGAAAGGCTCCGGCGCTTACGTGAAATCTTTAGGCTATGCTACAATGCCAGCATGAACCAGAAAATATTCAATTCCAGAAAGGAAAAACTTGATACGCTGGTTGAGGGTCGCAATGGAAATTTGACCATTGTGATGGTCCATGGCTTTGGGACCAGCAAAGACGAGAACGCGAGAATGTTTATCGACATTTCCAAACGTCTTTCCGCTTACGGGCGGATCGTGCGTTTTGACTTTGCCGGTTACGGCCAGAGTGAAGGTCGTCAGGAGGACGTCAATCTGAATACTATGGCCGATGACCTGAAGTCAGTACTTGATTGGGTTCGAAAGAAATATGGAGGCCGTATTATGATCCTGGCGCATTCTTTTGGCACGCTTGTCACTCGCTATCTCTCTCCGGATAGTATTGAGAAGACTATTTTTACCGGTATCACTCCACCTGACGTGAAAGCGCATATGGAGTCAACCATGAAGAGAATTCAAAGTCGGGTCGGAGGAAGCCTGAGCGAAAACGGGGTAAGCATCTATCCCCGAAAAGATGGAGAAGTACAAAAAATCGGCAGTAGTCATTGGAAAATTCTTCGAGAAGTCGACCCTCTGAGATTGGCCAAGATACTCGCTCAAAAGACAGACTTAATCATCATTAAGCCCATGCAAGATGAGATTGTCGGCGGTGAAGCTACGACGGAGCAATATAAAACAATTTCCGGGATCAGATTCATCGAGCTTGACGGAGATCATAACTTTACCTCTCAGCGTGATAGGAGGGGATTGTTAAATACTCTGGAACGACTGATTGCTGGTTAGCATAAAAAAAGCGTGTCACTTTTCTTCTGCCACGCTTGCCGTGTAGTCCAGTTTTTGTATTTCAGCAATAATCGCATCGAGACTTTGCTGTCCAGGATCATAGGCTACGATAGTGGTAGATTTCGCGTAGCTTGTTTCACTTTGGATAACTCCTTCAAGATCCTCTAGGGCTCCGTCAATATTCATGGCGCAGCTCACGCAATGCATTCCCTGAATGTTCAGCTTCACTCGTTGTTCGTTTGTGTGTTCCATAGATTAATCCAATATTTTATATAACCTCGAAGGTTCCCGTGTACATTCCCATCGAACAAGCGAATACATATTGCCCCTTCTTGGTTGGGGTAAAACGGAATGTTTCGCTGTCGGTTGGTTCCAACAACGCATAGATGCCAAATTGCCGGAAAGTGAAAGCGGAAGCGCAGCTATAAACGTCATTTGTTTCCACGGTGAGCTCTACCGGCACTCCGGCTTTAACTTTGATACGATTTGGTTTGTATCCATAATCCTGTACTTCAATATGTACTTTTTGGATCTCGGCTATGCTGATATCGGGACTGGAAAAATTCACCTCTTCGCCATTGGATGAAGCGGATCCATTCGCGGAAAAAGCCAGCTGTATCCGCTGCCAGGAAATTGGCGCGTCCACTGCTTGCAAAACTCCGTTGAAGCTGTAGAGGGACATTCCCACCAACAGCAAGGCGGCAAATTTCAAAAATTTCACTTGCAACGATTCACTAAGTTTCGCCGTGGCAATGCCGATAAACCCGAAAATCGGCGCCGTGCCCAGCACGAAAACCATCATAATCAGCGCTCCCGTGATCGGATTTCCGCTGTTGATCGCCAGGACTTCCATGGCCTGGGTCACCCCGCAGGGAATAAAAACAGTGAAAACCCCGAGGATGGTCGGCGCGAAGAACGATGACGCCTTGCTGGATTGTCGCACCTTTCTTTGGATAAATTTCGGCGGTTGAAAAGCCACGAAACGGAAGATCGGGTGGACGTTGAAAAGATTAAGCGCCGTGGTCAGCATAAAGGCGGCGGCCAAAACCTGGAAAAAAATTTTCACGCCAAAACTGAGGGTGAAAACCGATCCCAAAGCTCCCAAAAGGAAACCAAGTATGCCGTGGACTACGAGTTTTGACCCCAGAAACATGACCACCGGCAGCCAGTCGCCCTTGTCAAAAGAACGAGACGCCAATTCCGGTGAATCGGGGCTGTCCCGAAAATCCTTTCGTTTTTGATTGGCGATAATGGACGCCAACAATCCTCCCTGAACGGCCAAGCACGCCAACCCGCCGGTTGTCAGGCCAGTCAGAAAAACAACCCAAAGGTTCATTGTTTTTGCAAGTTAACTTTTTTAAGTCTTAGCGCGTTTGCCACCACGGAAACGCTTGATAGCGCCATAGCCAGGCTGGCCAGCATGGGATTGAGCTGAGTGCCGGTCAGCGGATACAAGACGCCCATGGCCACCGGTATCAAAATGATGTTATAGCTAAATGCCCAGACAAGGTTCTGGCGAATGTTACGCATGGTCGCTTTGGCCAAGGTGATGGACTGGGGAATCAGTGAAATATCACCTCGCAACAGCGTTATTCCGGCTGTTTCCATGGCGACATCCGTACCTTCTCCCATGGCGATTCCCACGTCAGCCACCGCCAAGGCCGGCGCGTCATTGATCCCGTCACCGGACATGGCTACGACATTCCCTTTCGATTGAGAATCTTTGATCCAGGCGGCTTTTTCTTCCGGTGAGACGCGGGCTCTCCAGGTCGTGATGGAAACGGTATTGGCGATCGCTTCAGCTGTTTTTTTATTGTCACCCGTGAGCATCACTGGCTCAATGCCCATCTGACTTAGCCTGGCAACCGCCGAAGCCGATTTTTCTTTTACCTGATCAAATACGGCGATATACCCCAAATATCTATTTTCTTCAGAAAGTAGCAAGACGCTTTCCCCGAGCGATTCATGTTCCGTTATCTTTCTCTGCTGTTCTTCAGTGATCTTTCCGTCATGTTGGAGAATAAAATCCAGAGTGCCGAGGCGATATTCTTTTCCCTTGATTGTGCCCAAGACACCTTTGCCCGACTCCGCGTGAAACGATTCAACGGGCTGAAGCGATAGTTTCATCGCATTTGTCTTTTGTATCACGGCTCCTGCCAGAGGGTGTTCTGATTGTTGCTCGAGGGAAGCGGCCAGGATCAATACCTCATCGGAAGAGTACGAATTAACCGCGGGTTTTCCTTCCGTCAGCGTGCCGGTTTTATCCAACACCACTTGCGTTATGGCTTGAGACCGCTCAAGCGACTCCGCGTTGCGTATCAGGATGCCTTTTTTAGCTCCCCGGCCGATTCCCACGGTGAGCGAGGTGGGCGTGGCTAGGCCCAGGGCGCAGGGACAGGCGATAATCAAGACGGAAATCATACTAACCAGCGCGCGCGGCAGGCTCGGCTCTGGTCCAAAAATAATCCAGGCGATAAACGTAATTATCGACAGCGCTATCACGATTGGGACGAAATAGGACGAAATAGTGTCTACGAGTTTTTGGATTGGAGGTCGCGAACCTTGAGCCTCGCGAACCATTTGGACAATCCGTGAAAGTTTGGTGTTTTCCCCGACTACCGTCGCTCGCATTTCAAACGATCCTGAGGAATTCATCGTCGCCGCGAAGACCGCGTCAGATGGCTTTTTTTCTACCGGGATACTTTCTCCCGTTAACATGCTTTCATCTACGGAACTGCCCCCCTTGAATACTATGCCGTCAACGGGAATTTTTTCTCCAGGCTTTACCAATATTTCATCGCCAATCATTACGTTTTCGACTGGCTGATCTTGCCATTCTCCGTTTTTTCTGACATGGGCGATAGTTGGCTGGAGTTCTAATAATTCTTTGATGGCGGCGGAGGCCTGTCCCTTGGCCCTGGTTTCCAGGTATTTTCCCAATAATATTAATGTCAGAATAGTGGCCGAAGTTTCAAAGTACACGTACTGAGGAAGGCCCGAGTCTCCCAAACTGCCGGAAAAAACCGCGACAACAAGGGAGTAGCCATATGCCACCGAAGTTCCCAGGGCGACCAGGGTGTCCATATTGGTCGTTTTATTTTTCGCGGCCGACCAGGCGCTTAAGTAAAAATCCTTTCCCAGCCAGAATTGAATTGGAGTGGCCAAGGCCAGCATGAAGAGGGGATTGGCCATAAACGCGGGAGCGGCCGGGACCATAGCGGCAAAAAGAAGAACGGCTGACAAAATTATTCCGACAAATAATTTTCGCCGAAGCGAGTTCAGCCGGATAGCGTGATCATGTTCCATGGTCGAGTCGGTATCGCCGTGATCAATATGCGCTTTGTAGCCAAGCTTCCCCACAATATCGGCAATGCCGTCTGTTTTAATGGCTTTTGAGTCGTACGTGACATGGGCGTGTTCATTGCCATAATTTACCGTTGCTTGCGAAATGCCGTCTGCTTTTAACAACTTTCTTTGTATATTGGCAGCGCAGGAGGCGCAATGCATTCCCGAAACGTAGAAATTAATTTTTTCAGACATATTTTTTCGGATGAAGAATAAAATTCTTTCGGCAGCCTGAAGCGCAAAAGTAGTAGGTAGTGCGTTTATACTCATGGGTAAAGACCGCGTGACGTGGTGAAACTGACATACCGCAAACTGGATCGGTAATTTTTGGCACGGATGGAGCACTCAGCTTATGGCGCAAAGGCCGAATGCTTTTTCTATCAGAAAGAACCTCATGGATATTCTCCAGCAGTTTAATGAATGTCGGATGCGCGAGACGATATAATTTTTCTTTGCCTTGGCGCTTTGTTACCACTATCCCGTTTCTTCGCAAAACCTGAAGATGCTGGCTCACGTTCGACTGCGACATTCCAGACATGTGGATAAGTTCAGTGACGGTCACTGAGGTATCGCACAAAATACGCAATATCTCAATGCGTTTTTGATTAGCGAGCGCTTTCAACAGCCGTGTGTATTGTTGGTACGTTGAAGAAGACATATTCAATATCTTGAATATATCATTTCACGTAGAAGAGGTCAACCTGACTCTTGACTTCTAAGTGAAATCCAAGATCAAACCAATTAGCAACGCCAATCCCGAAGTAATAAAGATAAACACGTAGTTCCACTTCTCACGAGTTGTCTTCAGCGTGCGCAAAATGTATCCGAGGGAAGCTTTGTCGTCTTCTGAGAGCTGGGTCAGACTGGAAACTTTTTCATCGAGTTTCTGCTCACGAATCAACCGAGCGCGTTTCTCGGAAATCTGATAGCGATGGATGAAGTAGATGATAAAGCCGATGGTACCGATATACCAGGAAATCGTCACCCAATACGCGCTATAGTTGTTAAGTACGATTATGATACGGTAAGCGAGGGTGGCGATGATGCCGGCCCAGAAATAGAAGAGTCGGATGAATTTTGGATGGGCTTTGGGTTCGGGCATGACGAATAGTATAGTTAACAATCTTGCAAGCTAAGTATAGCAGATTCACAGGAGCAGAGAAGCGGGATAGTAAGTCCCGCTATTGTTTTTTGCCATTTTGGCTGTATACTCTTGATATCGCGTAACAGAAAGATCTTCGAAAAACTCATGAGGTAGATGATGCTGTCAAAACACCCAGTCAACGGCCCAGACCGGCCAACCCGCCGTGTCAACAGCCGGATAATGATCCGGGGGATGCTTGATCTGATCCGCTGGTTCAGTCTGTCGGGAATGGCGCTGCTTGCCTTGGTCAGCCTTCGTCTGGCTGGCCACTCTCCGTCCTCTGCCTGGTCAATCTACTTTGTCAGCGGCATCATCGTGGTAGCCGCCGCGGGATACGTCTGGAATGACTACCTTGATTACCGGATTGACGCAATCAACAAGCCTTCCCGTCCGCTGGTTCAGGGACTGATCAGCCTGCGTTTCGCCCGGACGATAGCCATTCTTTTGGGAGCGATTGGGTTGGTGCTGTATGTTCAACTCGGCATTTTTTTCTTCCTCTACAGTCTCTTTGTCGTGGTCGTACTGGCATTCTACAGCCGGGCGCTGAAAGACCGGCATGGAGTAATCGGTAATCTGGCCGTGGCGTTGCTGCTGGCCAGTATCCCGCTCACCGTCGGGGCCAAGCACGGCTGGACCCTGCCTTTGGCTGTTCTGGCCGGAGTTACGTTCTGTCTGGGCTTTGCCCACGAAGTGATGAAGGATGCGGAAGACGTGCCCGGTGACCGGAGGGGCGGAAGAAAAACTCTCGCCACCCACTACTCGCGCCTCGCCTTGGAAGGGGCGATCTCAACATCTCTGGCCTTCACGCTGGCGATTGGCCTCGTGCCGCTTGCTTTGGGATCGGCTCAATCGAAGCTCCTCGTTATTCCTGAAACAATGCTCGTAGCCAGCTTTGTCTTTTGGAAATTCGGAGGAATGAGGGATGCCGTATTTCGTCACCTGCTCAAGCTTAACGCTTTTGCCTACGTTATTGCCTATTTCATCGCCGGAGGGTGACGATGGACAATGTGTGGAATTATCTTGAGCAACGAATCAGGGAATACGGTTGCGGTTTTCTGGCGATTGTTGACCCTGACAAGTATGTACTGTCGGATCTTTCCCGACTGTGCCGGGCGTTGAGAGCCGCAAACGTTGATGGGGTGCTGGTCGGAGGCACGATTCTAAAAAAAGGTCACGAGCACTACGGTAAGATTGTGCTCGCATTGCGCCAGGGGTTGCCGGACGCGCCTGTCATTATCTTCCCTGGCGGTTCGGGCATGTACCGGTCATTGGTGCCGGGCGCGGACGCTATCTTCTTTCGTCAGCTGATCAGCGGGACGAACCGGAAGTATCTCTACACAGAACAATGCCTGGCTGGTATAAGGGCGAAACGGATGGGAATCGAAGCAATCGCGGTGGGATACGTGTTTGTGCGTTCGCGGGCCATTCAAAGAGCGGCGGACATTACCAATACAACCCCGGTGCGTGAAGCAGACACGGAACGTGCCGTTGGGCTAGCAATACTCTCGGAGTCGACAGGAAAGCGCCTCATTTGGTTCGAGCGGGGAAGCAACGCCGAAGCACCTGTTCCCGAGCCGTTTATCAAAACCGTCTCGGCCCATCCCTTGGTGGAACTACCCATCATGGTTAGCGGCGGACTTCGCACTGCGGAAAATGTTCGAGCAGTGGTGCGCGCCGGTGCCAGGCTGACGGGAGTGGGAACGGTGATTGAACAAAGCAAGGATATTGAAGCTACGCTTAGTCCCTTGGTAAGTGCCGCTCATTGGCGCGCGTCGTCGGCTTGATGCCTGATGATAGCGCGTTTTTATTTTTAGTATAAACACAACTTCTAGTCTTCGCGATTTCAGCGAAGCTTCGTTATTGACCCAGTCCATCAGTATGCTACGCTTATCGTAAGCCATTCCAGCCAGTATGCCTTCGTTCCTAAAACGTTCCTGGTTCTTTCGGAGCTTTCGGCATCGTGATGCCGGGACGCGAAAGACAGCGCGGCCGTCAAGCAAACCGGCAGGCTGGGATGTCCTCCATATCTCATTCCGCAGGGTTTGCGAACGAGAGTAGGCCTGCTTACCATCCCAGGAACTAAGGCTGCTGGCTCAGGGATGGCGAAGGATAGGGAGTTAGTTGGTGAATTAGTAATTGGGTAATGATGGTGAACTGGAAGAAAAAAGTATATGTGGCGTTTTCTATCCTCTTGGGCATACTGCTTAGTCTATTGGCGCACGCTGGTATCGAAGCACTCTACTTGGGCTGGGCCGATGCAAACAATCAAGTAGTGACATGGTACGGGGGCTGCTCTCTTCATCCCTTCATTCAGGCCGCAATCTTTGTTCTTGGAGCGGTGGGGGGATTCTTCCTGGGACTGTGGTGGTGGCGGATAGTCTACATTGAGAAGCGGCATTGGCATAAAAACAAATAACAAATTAGAAATAAGAAATAACAAACAACAGGCACTGTGGAGCTGAATTCTGACCAGCAGCAAGCTTTTAATAACGTGGTAGAGTGGATCGCCAAACCCTCAAGTCCTTTTTTGACTTTGGGGGGCTACGCCGGGACGGGAAAAACCACGCTACTCGCCTATATTCGGAAACATCTCAAAAACGAGAAGAAGCTGAAAAAGCTCAGCGTCTCTTTTGTTTGTTACACTGGCAAAGCCGCGAACGTCTTAAAGCAGAAACTGGACTCGCAAAACGCGCTGGGCCAGGATGACTCTGTTTCAACCATTCATCATTTGATTTACAAACCCGTCGAGGATGAGCAGGGAAATATCGTTGACTGGGTGCGGAGAGGCATGGAAGACGTCGCCGCCGACCTGATAGTCGTTGATGAAGGTTCAATGATTAATGAAACAATCTGGGGCGACCTGCTTTTCTTTGAAAAACCGATTCTTGTGGTAGGCGATCATGGCCAGCTGCCGCCGGTTGAGGGCAGGTTTAACCTCATGGCCAACCCCGAAATCCGGCTGGAAACGATCGTGCGGCAACAGGCCGAGAATCCCATCATCCGACTTTCCCAAATGGTCCGGCGAGGCTTACACATCCCCGTAGGGAAGTTTGAAAAGACCGTAGTGAAGCTGCCAAGACTATCCCCAGAGGATGAACAAAAGATTTTCGCGAAGTACGATGAAAATTATCTTATTCTTTGCGGAAGAAACGCGACCAGAGTTCGTTTGAACATGGATGTCAGGCGGGCGCTTGGACACACGGGAGCAGAACCAGAGAAAGGGGAAAGAGTAATCTGCCTGAAAAATGATCGCGAAATCAACGTCTATAATGGTATGCTCGGCTGGATCCGCGAGCTGAGGCCGTATCGCAAACACTGGTATCGCGGCACGATCAAGCTCGACGGAGAGGAGATGTTTTACCGTGGAAAGTTTCTCAAGAATCAATTCGGCCTCGAAAAGACCATCCACAGCGATCGCGATCTTGGTATACTTGGCATCAGGACGTCAATGAAAAAAATGGGAAATCTTTTTGACTGGGGCTACGCGCTAACAGTGCATAAGGCTCAGGGCAGCGAGGCGCCGAACGTGATTGTGTACGAAGAGCGTTTGCCGGTCTACAACGATGAAATATGGCGCCGCTGGCTCTACACCGCGATTACTCGATCATCGGAAAAACTGGTGATAATAGGAAGCTGAATTAGATAACAAAACGGGACTCGTAATAAGTCCCAGGCTGGAAGGGCAGCTAACTGGAGCCGGCGTGGTTGTTCGGGCTAACAGTTTGGCGGATAGCAGCATCGCGGTCAGGCCTAAAGTGAAATTCGAAACGCATGATACTAACAAACACTATTTTTCCACAGAAAATAGTACTAATTTTGGCACTATTAATTGTAATATTCATATTTGCAATTATTTCTCAGAATACAAAACTGTACATAATTTGGCACTAATCGTTGATATGAAAGAATCCTGAACGAAAGCGAATTCCATAATTTTACACAGGGCGTGCTTGACTAAACACACTACAAGGTGTAGTGTGATAGCAGAAGGCCAAAAAAATGAAAGAAAGAAATTTCAAAACGGGAATAGCAGTACTGGTTATAGCATTTCTTGCCTATTCTGTTGTTGGATACTTAGGCATGAGTCTTACTCACCACTCGCAAGATAATGGGATGTGCCCGCTGGCGCCATTTTTGAATCAATCATGCGGCGTCACCGATATCGCCTCTGCTACAGGATTACATCACTTGCTTGGTGGCAAGGCTTTTTTTCAATCCTGGCTCAGTTTTACCACAATCCTGATTGCTGCCGTACTGATGGTGCTTTCTTTCGCGGTCATTAGCTCGACTGGGAACAGGCAGGTGGGAAGTTCTTGGTTTTTTTATTTCCAGCATTTCAAGTCGCAATTCAGACGGAAAGCCAATAAAAACTTTCTTCGCTGGTTAGTTCGAATACAATACGAATCTGCAGCTCCGATATGATGGGGTAGTGATGATTCCTATTCCCTTTGCGGAATAGCGCAATGTGCTGCTGCCCCGTCCGCTAACTGTCGGGGTTTTTGTATTTAACAAATCACATCATTATGAAAAAATTGCTTAATAAATACTTCTGGACCAGCGTGGTAGTCACTGTTGTAGTCTTACTGCTCATTGTGGCGGGCAATAGCGGTCAGGCTGGCCAGCAATCTACCACCGCGGGAGTGCTCACGGTTGCCGAAGCAATGCATGATTTCGGGACTATCTCGATGCAAAACGGTACAGTCAGTTATCAGTATGAATTGGTGAACACGGGAACAGAAGCCGTGGTGATACAAGAGGCATATACCTCCTGCATGTGCACGACCGCCACGATCATTGACTCGAAAGGAGAGCGTCATGGTGTTTTTGGCATGACGGGGCACGGTCTTCAGCGCAAGGCATCAATCGAAGTTCCGCCGGGAAAGTCCGTCACCGTTGAAGCGGTGTTCGATCCTGCCGCCCACGGGCCCAGCGGTGTCGGGACTATTGAGCGCACTGTCACGGTGGAAACAAACTCTGAATCAGCGTCCGAAGTCAATCTGGACTTCCGCGCAACGGTAACGCGATAACAATGGATATATTACTTACCGCCTCCATTCTCGCGGCGTTTCTAGCCGGAGCGGTGGCGCTCTTTGCTCCCTGCTGCATTACCGTGTTGCTGCCCGCGTACATGGCTTCCGCCTTTCGGCAAAAGCAGAACATGCTTCGGATGACTTTCGTGTTTTTTGCGGGCATTTCGGTTATCCTGGTGCCGATCGGAATGGGAGCAGCCGGGCTCGCGGCGGTGTTTGAAAATTACCATCGCGAACTCTACATCATCGGCGGCAGTCTGATGATTGTCTTTGCCGTGATGTCGGTTCTCGGAAAAGGTGTTAGTTTGCTTCCGTCGGTGAAACAAGCTCCAAAAAACCTGAACAAAATGGGAGTGAAATCTGTCTTTGTTCTGGGAATATTTTCCGGTGCGGCCACTTCCTGCTGCGCGCCGGTTCTGGCTGGGGCGATGACGCTGGCTGTTATTTCAGGAGTATTCTGGAAAGGGGTGATAGTAACCTTTGCCTACGTGTTCGGAATGACGCTTCCGCTCTTTTTGACGGCGTATTTCTACGACCGTTTCCGGATCGAAAAATCTAAGCTGATCAGGGGAAAAATCTTCGAGTGGCGTATTGGCGGAAAACAGCTCTATGTCCACTCCACTAATCTCTTCTCAGGCTTCATTTTCGCGCTGATGGGCATAGCGTTGCTGGCCGTTGCGCTTTCCGGCAATCCTTTCTGGGCACCTGAGTATCAAGTGGCCATTGGGGAAAACATCACGGAATGGTCGAAAGGACTATTCACGGCACTGAGCGTTATTCCCGATATCGTTTGGGGGGCTATCGTGATCGGGCTTTTTATCCTGTTTCTCGTGACGGCTCTCAGAAAAGGTCCGGCATCCTCAAAAGAAAAGACTGAGGATACGCCATCCTGCTGCCGTGATTCATCATGAAATTAACCACTAAGAAAAAAACCATGAGTAAGTACAACGCATTCAATATCGTCGTGGCGAGCGTGTTAACGCTTGTGTTCGCGTTCAATCAGTCGCAGATAAGCATCATCCACACGTTCATGCATCCAGCGGACGCCGAGGCCAGCCAAGATTCCGCCGTCGAAACTGAAAAAAAGCCTTTGGCGGTTTCCAGTGGACTGGTTGAAGAAGCGATTGCGGCGGCTGTTCCTACCGGCACGCCGTCTGTCGAGGGTTCGCAAGGGGTAATTAATTACGGTGCCGAACTAAAGATCAGCTATGATCAGGCGGCTCAGACGATTCCCGTGTTGGCTCCGCACGAGCAGGATACCCGGACAGAAAAACTGACTGGCGAACTTCTGGAAAGATACGTTGATGTGGGGAGTAAAACCAGCTGCGAGTACTGCTGCGGCGCCCGGACTATGGTGTTCCCTGACGGAAAAAAAGCCTGTGGCTGCGCTCATTCGGCAGCAATGAGAGGCCTGGCCGCCTATTTGCTCGATAATTATGGAGACCAACTGAGTACTGAGCAGATACTTGAAGAAGTCAACAAAGTTAAAGCAACGTATTTTCCCCGTCAGTCGGCAGAAAAGGTAATAGCCGCTTCACAGGGAGGATCGATTGACACATCAGTATTAAATTCGCTTTCGCCCCAGGTCGGGGGCTGTTAACAAGCAAAGGTTCGAATAATAATCACAATTAACGCACAACAATGACTGACCAAAAACATTTTTGCACGAAGGTTCATCTTGATGACATTCTCCATCAGGAACAGCTCGAAAAAAAAGAAGAGCAAAAACGGAAATTTCGCTGGGATACCAATAGTATTCTTTCCGGCGTTATGGCCGTCCTGCTGGTAGTGAGTTTGGTTCAGGCGGTTCAGCTGTCCCGAGTTAAAAACATAGTATCGGCGCAGGAAACTAATGCAGTAACCAAGGTCGCGCCGTCAGCAAACGCGGGCCAACAGCCAACCGCGCCTTCTTCAGCCAGCGGAACTAAGGCTTTGCCGGCACAAGTAGGGGGATGTTAAGGATGGGCAAAGAAAGAATACTCAGCTGGGTGCTTGTGGTGTTGGCCCTTGCTAGCCTTCTCTGGACCGTCATAAGCTTTATCAATAGCCCCTCGGACGCAAAAAGTTTTTCCGGCGAAGAGGAGGACTTTGCCCGGGCGCTTGCCGACGAACTGCCAGACAAGTGTCAGACGCCTGAAGGCTACACCGATGAAGAATGGCTCGAGCACATGGGCCATCATCCAGATCGTTATCAAGAATGCCTCAATGTTGCGGAAGCTGACGCGGCGGATCCAGGGTACCAGACGATATCGGCGGATGATCTTGCCGCCATGATGCCATACAAGGATTTCACCATGATTGACGTCCATGTACCGGAACAGAAGCATATCTCGGGAACGGATGCTGTCATACCGTATGACGATATTGCCGGCTACATCGACGAGCTCCCCAGCAATAAAAACGCGAAGATACTGTTATATTGCCGTTCGGGCAGCATGAGCGCCCAGGCGGCGGAAACTCTCGCTCAGATGGGATACACGAATGTCGCGCACTTGGCCGGAGGAACGAACGCATGGACTAATGCCGGCTATGAACTTGAGGACTAAGAAGTGATGATTTTTTCCGAAACAAGTCGTCGGAATGTGCCCGCGCGGTCTGTAGCGTGGGGTTCGGTGGCCGCGACAGTATTGTTCGGGCTATTCGCCGGAATAGTCAGACTGGCTGAAGGAAACTGGCAGGCGGTGAGGATTCAGCTGGAGGATAACGGCGCATTCATCGTGTTACTGGCACTGGGTTTCGGCGTCCAACTTGGCCTGTGGTACTATCTGAAAACGGTTCGGAAAAGCCAGTCTGGAAAATACAACAGACTGGCTTCCGGGGCGGGCGCTTCTTCCACCACTTCCATGCTCGCGTGCTGCAGCCATTATCTCGTTAACGTGTTTCCTTGGCTGGGACTGGCCAGTGTCAGCGCGCAATTTATGCAGTACCAGAGGGAAATTTTGCTGATAGGAATCAGTATTAATCTCCTCGGTATTGCCTATATGCTTCGACATGTCTCACACTATCACCAGTCTATAAAAGCTTGTCCGAAGATTGAGTCAGCGTGATGGGTTACGCTTCTCTCAAATAGCCCCAGGTATGCAATTTGTCGTTATCTTCGTACCAGCGGTCGCCGATATCCATGCGATAGTACATATTGGGAATCAGTATATTCTGAATGCGGTTGTAGGCTTGTTGCTGGGCCTGTTTCATCGTGGTGCCCGTACCGGCGACAATTAATGCCACTCCCGCCGATCCTGTCACAACCCATTGATCGTTGGTGAGTTTGACGTCTTCAATATGGATCCCCTCAAGGTTCTTTTTCTTGAAAACCACCGTCGCTCCCTTGGAATACGAATCAAAGGTTTTTTTATCACGATAGGGGAAAGGCGGAACCACGACGCGAATGCCTATTTGAAAGCCCTTTTTCACCTTCAGGTGAGGGTCGCGTCCATAGGCCAGATCGGCCAAGAACTCACCGATCGGAGTGATCATCCCTTCTTGCTGAACACTGATGGTCGGATAGCCGAAGCGAGGGGTGAACTCAAGGGGATAAATTCCATTGCCATTGACGATGCAGTTAAGATCGACATACCCCACGAAGCGCTCTTCGGCCAGCTTACTCTCCATCTTCCCGATCGTTTGATTGAAGAGCCGGTTTGGACCCGACCAGAACATCGTCGCTCCCATGTCGCCAGTCGATGGGCCGAGGTTTCCCGGAAACAGCTTCTTAAATTCAAAATTTACGTTGATGGGCTGAACAAACTGCTTGCCGTTAAAGAATGCTCCTACAGCGATCTCTACGCCGCTCACCCGCTTCTGGATCTGGAAGACTTTTATATGACTACTCCAAACGCGCTTATACGCTTCTAGGACGCGGATGACATCGCTGCCATCTTCTTCTTGGCCGACAAAAAGGAGCCGTTTGATATTTTGTGCCTCGCCGCTAGGCTTGATAACGTATTTTTCCGGATGTTCGTGGACGTAACGAATGGCGTCATCAAAGTTCGTAAATTCTTGATAGGAAAGGATGGGAATGCCAAAGCGTTTGAGCTCTTCCTGCCCGAAAGACCGGTCTTCTTCAAGTCTGTCAGTGTAAGGTGTGCCGCCGATTACCGCTTTTCCTTGCCGGCGAAGTTTGTCTGCTTTGACCCCCATCCCCAGCGTGTCGTCAAAGATGATTACATCAGCCCAGTCGACCCGCTTTCGCCAGTCGTCAGTTTTCGGCACGAAACCGTCGGCAATGTCCGCTTCCAGCTTATTCTCAATATCATACAGGACGTCGTGGCCCTCTTTATGCGCCTGCCAGGCGATATCGCCGATCAGTCCGTCGTCGGAAACGAAAAGAAATTTGATGGGTTTCATGGCAATGAAGTAATACAAAACAAAACCACTGGCGATGATTCGGTGTTTTGTTTAAATTCGTCTGTCATTAATATTGATACTGTTCCCACAGTATACAGCAATCGCTTATTGAATACCATACTTGTGCGTCCATCATTCCGACGCTATACTTCACCGTATGGATATTCAAGATTTTCTGCGCCAAAAAATTCAGTCGTGCGCCATATATTTGTTGACGGATTCTGATCAACGGCGCTTGGCTGAGGAAGGTGTGGAAAAATTCATAGAGCGGGCGTTGTTATCCAAGAAGTTTCGGAAATGGAAAGTAGGAGAAGAATACCAAGCTGAGATTCGCCAGAATATACATTTTTCCGTCTCGAAAAATTTACCTATTAAATTAACGTTCTTTTTTGGCGGCTACAAGCTCTGGCGTTTCGAATCGAGTCCTGAGGTTGATTGGGCCGAATTTTTCGCGATTGCCTATTACCTGAGTTACGCGGCGCCAATAGCCGCGGCCTATCAGCCCGGAGTTGTGCTTCAATTCTGGGCGGCACATCCTTCCATCATGAGTCGACAGAGCAATATCCCCGAAAACGATTGCCAAAAGTACCGTCAGTCGCTTGAAAAACTGCTTGAACAATTCCGCCCGTATTTGCCGGAAAACATCAAAGCTGAGCTCCATTCATTTGCGGAGCTTTACCCGAATGATGACGAATACACAAAGGAGCTTGAGTCTTTAATCGCCCAGGTAAACGAAGAATATCTGACAAGCTGGCCCGAGGCGCGGAAAGAAAAGAAAGCCCGCACTTCAAACTTAAACATCCAATGGAAGGGCGCGGAAAATTGGGAAGTCCTGTCAGAAGAAGAAAAGAACGAGAAAGTGCGTCTTGGGCCTGTTGTGCATGACGGATACTGCCGATTGTCTCGGGTGAACAACGCTATCAAAGGAAAGGGCAGATTTAACCTGACAGCCACTCCATTACCGAAAGGAGATTCAATTCCCATTGGGACAACGCGACCATCCGTGACAAAGTTTTGGACAGGATTTGGCATCCTATCAAAAAAGGGGGATACATACAGCGACAGAATCCTTTCTCCTCAGCAGTTTGAGACAGTGAAGAATCAACCGCATGATGTGGTGGCGAGCGATTTGATTCCACTCAAGAATTTCAGGAGGATTTTAGTGTTTCACGAAGAGCCGGACTTCTCTCAATAGAGAAAATAGTACAACCAAGTTTGTGTTTGTATTTTTTTGACATATTGACAAAAGATACTGTAAGAGTAAGATAGTCACGCTCGTGGTTTTTCCCTACACCCGAACCTGGAGTTACTGATGAACCCTGAAAACGTCGGACAAGCGCTCTTTGAACAATTGATGCAAACCATCCGCCGGCCAGTCGAGCTGCAGGCGGCGTCGTCCCGACTCTGGTGGGACGGCAAGACGCATGTCCCGCCTAAGGGCCAGGGTGCTCACGGCATCGTCAAATCGAGGCTTGAGCGTGAGGCACACTCGGCCTTGATGGAGGGTGAGACGGGTGATATCCTCGCGCGGCTAGATGGCCGTATGGACATGCTTTCTGAAAAGCAACGTTTGCTGGTTGAACGGCTGCTCTGCAGTTTCAAACGGCAGTCGGCCTTGAATGAGGGATTCGTCGGCCGTAGTTCTATCGTGATAGAAGCGGCAGCAGCGGCCTGGGCGCGGGCCAGGGAGAAGCAGGACTTCGCGATCTTCCAGCCCCATCTCGAGGCAGTAATCGGAATCCAGCGAGAACAAGCTCGCTTCATGGGAGCCAGCCCCGACAGCGTCTACGAAGTTCTGTTCCAGGGTTACGAGCCCGGCATGACCGTGACGCGTTTGCGGGAAATCATGGACCTGTCCCTGGACAGACTCCAGGCGCTCTATCACAGACTGGTTGCTTCGGAACGAGTTCCGAATGCTGGCTTTCTGTCGGGAGACTTCTCGCCGGGCAAACAGCGTAACCTGGGTTTGGCCCTGCTCCACACAATGGGTCTTGACATGGAAGCGATCGACTATGACCAGTCGGCCCATCCATTCATGTCGGGACAGTCGCGAGGTGACTGCCGGGTAACTACCCGTTTTGACCCTCGGTATCTGCCAATGGCGCTTTTCAGTACCATGCATGAGGGTGGTCACGCCATGGTTGAGCAACAGACTGACCCCATGCTGGACTGGACGCAGATCCCGGGATTTGTGTACTCGCTCGGCCTGCACGAGTCGCAGTCGCGGCTTTGGGAGAATCTGATTGGTCGAAGCTTGGACTTCTGGTCGTACTTCTACCCTCAGCTCCGCGTTCTCTTCCCGCAATTCCGCGGGGTACTGATAGGCGACTTCGTTCGCGGAGTGAACGCGGTCAGACGGCAGCCCATCAGAGTGCAAGCCGACGAAGTTTCCTACAACCTCCATGTCTTGATCCGCACCGAGATCGAGATTGGGCTTCTGTCGGGGGATATCGACGTCGCGGATTTGCCGCAAGTCTTCGCCGACAAGATGGAGGAGTATCTAGGTGTCCGTCCGGCCAACGTCTCAGAAGGCGCTCTGCAAGACATCCACTGGAGCATTGGCGCTTTCGGGTATTTCCCGACGTACATGCTCGGGAACTTCTGCAGCGGCCAGCTTTTTCATTCTTTCTGCGAAAAGATTCCAAACTGGCGCCGCGAATTCGATATCGGTGATTTCACCAGTCTGGCGCGGTGGCTCGGTGAGAATGTACACCGTTTCCTGCCGGTAGCTACTCTGGATGACCTGCTGGTACGTGTGACCGGCGAACCCCTCAATCCCGACTACTGGTTTGAGTACGTCGAGAAGAAGATGGACTGGGTTTACCAATGATGGAGGCTACCTCGTTGTCACAACGGGGTTTTTTATTATAAAAACATCCCAATCACTCGGACTGGGATGAGGGACGACAGGCGTGAACTTCGATCTCAACTTGGGCGCCCTTGGGCAGCCAGGCAACGCCGATCATGGTACGGGTCGGCAGGTTGACGATGCCTACCCTTTCCATGATCCTTTCATAGAGCCGATTGAAGGCTGCTTCGACCTCTGGTCCCGTGGCAAGGAATACGCGCAGATGGAAGACATCCGTCACATTGAGGCCGGCGACCTGAAGGCGTCGAGAAATTGCCTCGAAGATCAACGTGACCTGGGCGGCAAAGGCTCTCTCCCTGACGCGCCCATCATCCCCGAGAGGGGCGATGATGCCCGAGAGCTGTATGATGCCGCATGGAAGCTCAGCGGCGGGAGAAAAAGGCAAGGAACTGTCTTGCTGAAACCCATTCGGAACCTTCCAACAGTCAGTCGTACTCTTTGTCATCTGAAGCTCCTCTGTTTGTGTAACCGTAGATCGGGTATTGGCGGCATCATACTTTATTGATATAGACGTGTCAACAATGTATACTCAAGCCAAGAAAGATCGTTTCCAAAATCATTTACCGTGGATTGATGGGAAGCCGCAGCAAACTTTTTCTGACTACCGCGTTCGCGCTATATCTCGAACTTATCGCCATCCGCTGGCTGGGTTCGGAAATCAGAATTTTTTCCTTCTTGAAAAACATTCCACTGATTGTCAGTTTTTTAGGTTTGGGTTTGGGAGTTATGGCGGCTTACCCTCGCTTTGATTTGCGGCGCTGGATTCCCTGGACGCTTTTTGTATTTGTATCGGTCTTGGCTCTGGCGCCGATTATCGGCTTGTCCAGCTTGCCTATACCTTCAGGCGATGATGTGTGGATTTGGGGTTCGTCAGGAAAATATCTTGCTCCGATTCTCCAGAGCCAGACGCTCAGTTTTGCGTTGGCAGTGCTGTTATTCGCGGTTGTAATCACTTTTTTTACACTGCTGCTTTTTGTCCTGTTTTTTGGGATTGGACAGATTATTCGTGAACGGTTTTTGCCTTTTCGCCCACTCCAGGCATATAGTCTCGATTTATTGGGTAGCATGACGGGCGTTGCACTCTTTGGTGTGGTTTCCTTTTTACAGCTTTCCCCATTCTGGTGGTTTTTCATCGCGATCGCCATGTATTTTGTTGCATTCCCATGTCGAAAATCAACGCTTACTCTCTTCGTGGCAGCGCTAGGGCTGGTGTATGTGGGAACGATGGATACTCGCTGGTCGCCGTATTATCGGGTTGAGGTTCAGCAGATTACGGAGGAAAATACAAATGAAGTTTCAACCGTGGTTCTTGATGTCAACCACTCATTTTTTCAGCATATGGGTAATCACAATGAAGAATTTTTATCCCGAAACCCGGATTCATTACTAAGCAAAACAGCGTTTGATTACAATCTCCCTTACCGATTTGTCACTCGTCCGGGTGATGTCTTGGTGGTTGGAGCGGGTACGGGCAATGACGTGGCCGCCGCTTTGCGCGCGGGGGCAACGCATGTTGACGCTGTAGAAATTGATCCGGTTATTCTCGAACTGGGATCCGAGATGCATCCGGAGGATCCATATCATGACCCGCGGGTGACATTAATCAATGATGACGCGAGGAGTTATTTCGAGAAAACGGACCGCCGGTATGACACTGTAGTGTATGGGCTGCTGGACTCACACACGTCCGTTTCGGCTTTTTCCAATGTCCGTCTGGATAATTTCGTATATACGCTTGAAAGTTTTGAAGCGGCAAAAACTCACCTTCAGGATGACGGCAGTCTGATATTCAGCTTCGGTACGGGTAAATCTTGGATACACGAGCGTCTAAGTTCCATGCTGTCACGGGTTTTTGGACAGCAGCCTTTTGTGTTTAAACGTTTGATAGGAGGAGACGGTGGAATTTTTGTCTTGGGTAATAATCTTGATCTGGATGCCTTGGGTGATCCTACGGTCTCTTCCCAGGTTCTGAACATTCCTGGGAACACTTCAAATGTTGTTCCAACCGATGACTGGCCATATTTGTATCTTGAATCTCGAAAAATACCAACACTGTATCTTGGCACGTTGGGATTAATTCTGGTCATTTTTGTTTTTGTTGTCTGGAAGCTGCTAGGCGCAAAAACATTCACAATATTTCGGTCGCGTGACGGCAATGTCTGGCACTTCTTTTTCCTGGGTGCCGCCTTTCTCCTGATAGAAACAAAAAGTATCAACGAGATTGCTTTGCTTTTTGGTTCAACCTGGGTGGTAAATCTTTCGGTAATTTTGGGAATTTTGTTTATGGCTTTTTTGGCCAACAGTTTGCTACGAACAAGGTTGAGAATTCCACGCTGGCTTGTCATCGCGGGACTTTTTGGCTCTTTGGTGTTGATGTACCTTGTCCGGGTGAGCAGTTTTTCCGGAGCCAGTTTTGGCATGAAATTCGTTCTGGCCGGGCTCTTTATCGCTCTGCCGTTGTTTTTTTCCGGTCTTCTCTTTTCTCAATCCTTGAAACACGCCAACAACATGCCTGAAGCCTTTGGCGCTAATCTCTTCGGCGCTTTTGCCGGTGGGCTGCTCGAAAACACCGCGTTGATTATTGGCATACACGCGCTAGTATTTGTGGCGGCGGCGTTATATTTTACAGCGGTGATATTGAGTCCCAGAACCAGAGAGAGTTCCTAGCCGTACTATTTGTGCTTACTTGTGCGGAAGTAATACTCCCAGCTGCCAGAAAATGCCCACTCCGACCAACATGCAGACCAACTGAACAAGACTGCGGCTGATTTTGCGCTCATGCTGTATGGTGGGAACTAGATCGGCCAACGCAATATAGATGAAGTTTCCGATAACAAAACCTAACAGTGGAAGCTCAATGTCCGTGAAGAATTCACTGGAAAAATAGACAATCAGCGCTCCAAGCGGACTGATAGCGGCGCCGATAAAATTCCACCAGATAACCTTTTTTTTGGACATGCCGCTGTGAATAAGGATGCTGAAATCACCTATTTCTTGTGGTATTTCATGGGCAATGACGGCCAGGGCGGAAATGAATCCCAAGCTTGGATCAGCCATAAAAGCGATGGCAATAATCGCCCCATCAAGCAAATTATGAAGCGCGTCGCCAATAATTATTAATGGCCTGGCTGAGGCCATTTTGTGGTTATGGATGACAGTTTCGCCTTCTACCTCATCTTCGTGCGAATGATGATGCCAGACAAGCAGCTTTTCAAGTATAAAGAAAACTAATATCCCAATAAGCATCATCAGTATTACCATGCGGCCGCCGTCTTGATCTGAGTGTTCAAAGGCTTCGGGTAAAAGATTAAGAAAAGTCGCGCCCAGAATACTGCCCGCCGCGAAACTAATCAAATACCTGGCCCAGCGTTGTACAACAGACTCTTTCCAGATGAGAAAAAAACCGCCCAAGAGTCCGAGAAGACTGACGCCCAAGGTAATGAGAAGAATGCCGAGAAGAGAGGATGATTCGAATTCCATATTCGTTCCTTATTATTGACAATTATTACAATAACCGAAAAATTCCAACGCGTGCCGTTCTATGGCGAAATTAAATCTCTTGGCCAGGCGAGTTTCTTCCCGACCCAGATCCTGCTTAAGTTTAATATCGGTGATGGAATCACATTTGAGGCAGACCAGATGGTGATGATGCTGTTGGGTGATTTCATAGCGTTTTTTTCTGTCGTGAAGTCTGACCTCAACGAGAATATCCTGGTTCATTAGGAAATCGATTTCCCGATAGAGAGTGGTCTTGTTTGGTTTGAGATTCTGCTGGCTGAGTTTCCCAATGATTTCAGGAACGGACAGGGGAGTGCTTGAATTCGAAAGCAGCTCGAGTAAACGAAACCGTACCGGCGTTTCTCGGAAGCCTCGCCGCTTTAGATTTTCAATAATTTCCGGGGCATGAACCATGCTTGTATATTAATGCAACTTAGTTGCGTTTGTCAATAATTCCACTGTGGACAACTGCGATACAGGACTTTACAGGCAGCCTTACTTGATTGAACATGGCTTGACGTGAGGGATCGCATAGGATACTGTTTCGAGGAAAATAACCGATCTCGAGGCGCCTTTTCATCGGAAGGAGGATGGCCGTGAAAAAGTTCGGAGGCGGTTCTGAGCAGTGGCTGACGATTCGTGTCAAAGGAAAACAGCGCCGAATCTTGGTTCGGCTGGGAATCTACGGCCTGAGATGGTTTGGGGTGATCCAGCGTCCGTTGGGACTGGCTGGTCAGATTGCTGTTTACAATCATGACAGGCAATGTTGGCAAGTGGTGGCCAGCATCTACCACGCTTACCGGCAGATTTGGCACATTCTTTGGCAGCATGGCGTGGATGTTCACACGGGTGAAAAATCGCGTATCCTCAAAGTTATTGAATTGGCCCGTGAGCTGAACGCGGCGGCTTTGGGGGTAAGCGCCGCCACCGTCAGCCAGGCCGAACTTCGTCAGCAGCTCCGTCCCAAGATTTACGAGGCTTCGCGGCTTCTGGGTCGACCCTTGCGGCCATCGAAACAGAAAGCGAAGCAGCAGCTAGTAGCGATTGGCGCTGCGCAAGACAGTCGTGGCCGGATCAATCCTACCGTCCAGCAGGTGAGATCCATCTCCGCTGTCAATAGACTATGGGAAAGGCTGGAGGATGAGATACTGGTGATCGACCCCCAAATGAGACGCCGGCAAGAGGTCGTGGTCACACTGATTCAGTGGGCTGAACTAGTGGTGTGGACCACATATGAATTCTTGCTGCTGCTTGTCAGAAATGGGGGAATGGTCCACCCCTTCCTCGACAGTCATCGAAGGGAGGTGGCCAGGTTGGCTATTTTTTACGCCCAAGGCGTAGAGAGAATCGACTATCTTCCTTTTCGCGGCACTTGCCATGAGACGGCGAGCGACTTGAGGAAGCTCGCGGCGATCATAGAAGCAAATAGAGGAGCCGAACTGCAGAAACAGATTCCACCTATCGTTCGGGTCTGTCGGTCAGCGCTGTTGTTGAAGCGGATGCAGTTTCTTCTCGAGGACTGGATTGACGGAGTGGCACGGGAATTGGCCGAAGCTGGCTGCAGCCGTTTCCCTTTCACTACGTTACGACGCGATCTCGAAGTGATGAGACGGGAGCTTCGTAAGATAGGTGATCGGGGATTCCGCAAACCGGTCTGCCAATCCGCGATTGCCGCGTTGGACGAGACTCTCACTCTATTCGTAGAAGATGGCCAACCCGAACTTGGCCGCTTGAAAGACTCTCTCAAAGCGATTTCTTTCGTACTTTAAACAGCCACTGGCAATTCCGGTGGCTTTTTGTAACTCAAAAGCGTCCTGGGAAGGACGCTCTGCAAATTTCTATCGGCCGCTATCGTACTTCTTTCACGATTGCTTCAAACACTTTAGGGTGGTTCAGGGCGATTTCTGCCAGTACTTTTCGATCAAGCTCAATTTTCTTTTTCTTCAGCCCGTCAATAAACGTCGAATACGTCAGTCCATGAGGCCTGACGGCGGCGTTCAACCGAACTTGCCAGAGCTGGCGGACAGCGCGTTTCTTTACGCGACGATCTCTATACGCGTAAACTCCTGCCTTCGTTACCGCGGTTTTTGCTTGCTTGATCTTGTTCTTGCGCCCCCATCGGTATCCTTTGGCTTTTTTGAGCAGATTGCGTCGTCTCTTGACGTGAGTGGTGCCTCTTTTGACTCGCATGATTGTAATTCAGAGTTAAGAATCCAGAATTTATGTTTTTACCCTTTCGCAATTCTGAATTCCAAATTATTAATTCCTAATTTGTGTACGGCATCAGGCGTTTAAGCGCACGCGTGTTGCTTTTGTCGGCGGTTTGGTCCCGTCTCTTATTCCGCGTAGTTCGTCCGCGTTCACGGGAATTGAAGTGGTCTTGTCCGGCAGTGCGCTGCAGAATTTTTTTCTTGCCGGTCATTTTGAAACGCTTGCGTGTTCCTTTGTGGGTCTTGAGTTTAGGCATTATTATTTTCCAATTATCATCGTATATCTGCGTCCTTGGCGGGACAAAGCTTGTTCCGGCTTGGCATCCCCGATGCGTTCAATAAATTCTTTAAATTTCTTTTCCGCCAGCTCCTGGTGCTGCATTTCACGCCCTCGTAGCAGCATCTCCACTTTCACCTTATCGCCTCCATCAAGGAATTTCTGCGCTTGGTCGACCCGGTGATCAAAATCGTGCTGGCCCATTTTCAGCGAAAGTCTGATTCCTTTCACCTCAACCTTTTTTTGCTTTGACTTCGATTTGCGCTCGGCTTTTTCCTGGCGGTATTTAAACGCGCCAAAATCCATCAATCGGCAGACCGGGGGCTGAGCGTTGGGCGCGATCTCAACAAGATCAACTCCTCTCTCTTCCGCCATCTTTAAAGCCTCCTGAGTGGAGACAATACCGAGCTGGGTTTGATTTTCGTCAATCAGTCTGACTTGCGGGACGCGAATATAATGATTGACGCGGGTACGGTGCTTAGCGATTGTGGACTGATTAGTTTATTAACTTTGTTCTTTATTTAGGGGCGCCCTGTACCATTCGCTGCGCACAGTTACAGGGATGGTGGAGATGAGGGGACTTTCACCCCTGTCTGAACAGGTATTTGCCAGCCGTCTACCAATGTAGTCTATTTCTTTGAGTTCGGGCGTCAAGCATCAAAACAGACAAAAGTGCTTATCGTCCTAGTTTCCGGTTGCCCACGATGATCCTCGGAAACAGCCGGATCATCAGCCCTGAAATGAATGACACCCGATGGCCCCCTATCAGGAGTCAGAGGATCGGATGGTTACCGCGATTTAGGCGGCAACAGGAGCGAGATTGAATGACGCAAAAGCGTTCTTCAATTTCGCGAAATTTGACTTGGCATTTGTCGATTTTCCAGCTTTTTACAGAGCTCTGGTCTCTGATTGGCTAGTTGGCAAAGGTGCTATCCGTCGATTTATAACATCCCCATGAATCTACTGCGCTGTTATCGCGGCAAATAACGTCGCTTGGCACCGCAACACATCCATGAGGACTACCTACTTTGTTTCATTGCTCGTTGGATATTGCGATCAACTTCACGTTTCTTGATTGATTCGCGCTTGTCAGCCTTGCGTTTTCCGCGGCCAACTCCAATTTTTACTTTAATGAAACTTCCTCGAGTATACAAGGATAGCGGCACCAGTGTCAAGCCCTCAGTCAGGCGTTTCCCGATCAGGTTTTTGATTTGATCTGAGCGCAGGAGCAGCCGTCGTTCACGGTCAGGATTGTAGTCAGTCTGAGCCCCTTTGGCTTTGGCATAAGGCGAGATATGGCAATTCATGAGGTAGGGGATTTCTTCACGGAGCGTGATATAGCTTCCTTTCAGATTGATCTGGCCTAGTTTTACGGATTTTACCTCGGCGCCGGATAATACGATCCCAGCCTCGATTTCGTCGAGAATTTCGTAATGAAAACGCACTTCTTTATTGTTGGCTAAAGTTGGCATAGGCGGGATCAGTGTATCATGGATGGTGGCAACTGGTAACTGGGAAAGGGAAATTGTTTATCTATGCATAATAGGTTGGAAACAGACCTTCCTTCCTGAATAATACGACATTCATATTGCATTAATTAGTATACGCTATAAATCGCTCGATTAAGATAAAAAAAGGAGCTGAAATATTTTTCAGCTCCCAAGCCTATCCAGGCTTTTTTGCAGTTCGTCGACAAAGCGTTCTGTTCCAGACGGCAAGCCGACAACCTGGCGTTCCAGGTCACGGCATTGGACTTCGCGCCCGGAGCATTTCTCGATTTCCCGAAAAAGATCAATGCTGATTTCCAGGCAGGTACGGGAAAAGGAAACCAGATGGCTGTCGGGGATTGAAGCCCAGTCTCCAGGACGACCGAAGGGAAGGATGTAGGGGAAGCCAGCGTTTCCGTCATGCGCCAGACTGCGGCCGCAAAGTGGTGTGCCGGGGATAAAGTCGCGTTCGCAGACTTCATCGATGAGGTTTTTGTAGCAGACGGATGCCAATGTCCTGACCTGCTGTTGATGAACGCGTTTCCAGCCCTCGTCAATCCAGATTCCGGCAATCATGGCCCGTACCCTGATCTTGTGTCTCTTCAGACCCTCGATCACCTGGCAGGCCTGACCACCCGAGAAGACCACATCGTCGACCAGTACGACATCGGTGATGCCTTGCTGAGCCAGGGACTGGTACTGGATATCCAGAGCCGCTGAGCCGGCACGGTGGAAACTGCCGACATCATTTCCTTCCTGATTCACGGACCGACTGACATCAATGTGATATTGGCTGGTCCAATGAGACCTGGTCATGGACACGATTGCCATGTTCCCGTAATCGATGAACTCGCAGTCCGGCGGAACCTCATCGATTGGAAATTCGATTTTGCCAACCAGACCACGAATGGTTGATGAGAGCTTCTCCGCGGAAATCCACTCCACGACGGGAAAGATTCGGCATAAAGCGTCGAGCAGACCTTCCCGCTTCTCAGCGAAATGTTCCGTCGGAGGGATCGTGAATCCTTTTTCTTCTGCCCAGCGACCAAGAAGCAATTCGGCGTCGCCTGACACAACGTAGGGTGGATTACTCATTCGAAAGCTCCTTTCAGTAGATACCAGTACTCGTGAAGTACATCAGGCTTTAAACTACATGGCACCGTAATTCCGGATCGCAGGAAACCCATCGCGTGATTCATCCTGATCATTGACGTATTGTCGTTTCTGATTCTCGTCAGGAAAAGTACCGAGTTTTTTGAAACGCAATGCTCGATCATCTTTTGTCGCAGCTGATGACCGATTCCTTGACCTTGTCGGTCCGGAAGAACGATCAGATCGCGAATCCAGACCAGTGTGGTGTTCCGCTCCAGGTGACGAACGGCGAATGCGGCTAGGGCTGTTCCGCGCTCGTTCTTCAGTTCCGAGATTGCCGGCGAATCCCACCAGATTGCTCCAACCAGGCGGTGGTCTTGCGTGGCAACCAAACAGTGAAATCCCCGGCGGCGCGTGGTCTCCACCCAGCGGGTGGCCGCTTCGGCAAAAGATAGTTCCTCAAACCATGGGTGACAGGCGAACGCTTCAACAATGCCTGTACAGATGTTGTGCGAATGCCGGAATCTGGCTCGACTGATATGCAATGGCATACCCGTTTTCCTTTCTACGAAATTGTTTAAAGGTCGATCCTTTCCTCGAAAAGAAAATCCCTTCTCGGAAGGGATTGACCGTTTTTGTGAACAAGCACAACCAATCTCTTCCTAAAAGAGCCGGTTGTGATGGTGTAATAGGTAAAATGAAAGTAAGGTCATGTGGTTAGTACTGAAATACGTTTTCAAGCTCTACCCGTTTCAGGGCATAGCACCAGTAGTCGGCATACTGACCGACGATAAAAGGGTACAGTATTTGGCCGTTAATGCTCGTTTTTTGAAAATCTTTCAATTGACGCGCTTCTTCAGGTGAGATGAATTCCTTTTCCACGCGGCCGTAGACTTGGAAAATGTTCTTTTCTCTCATCATGTTCAGAGTCGGCCTGATTCCTTGACTGACGATCTGATAAACGACTCGATACAATTCTTGCTGGACTGCGGGATCGTTTTTCGGGCCGGCCTCAATTTCTACACCGCAAGGGACGAATCTGGTAATCGGACCACGGGCGGCCGATCGTTTCGACGACCAGATCACAATGTTTTTGACAGGCAACGCAGCGGCCAGAAGGAGGTTTTCAAGCGTCGGGTTGGTTACAATCGTGACGATTCCGGTCTTGGCACCGGTGCCGTGCAGGTCGATGACGTAGCGGTAGTTTTGTGACGCCGATACCAGTTCGGCAGCCCGGCGTTCTTCGTAAGCTGGAGAGTTTTTGTCACCGGGTGCCGAACGGTTTAAGTCGGTGTCAACATATCGGGTGTTATTTTTCACGGCGCGTTCATTACCGATAAGCCAATCGTAATTAATGTTTTGAGTCTCTTGACTGACTCGCCGTAATACCTCGGCACCGATAGTTTCATTGCCGTGTGTCGCGGCAATCAGAAGAATTTCTTTTGGGCGCTGGTCTCGAGTTCGGATCAGAGCCAGTGCCATGGTGACTGCCCGGGCTGGATCGGTCACCGTTTGAATCTTGAAGCGTTTCCGAGAATCAAGATAGTAGCCGGCCAATGAATCGCTCCAGCCGCCGCTGCCTTTGAGCGCGACCACCGGAATGCCGGCTTGATACGCGATCGTAATTTCGTTGAGCGTCCCGGAGCCCCCACCGATACTAATCACCACGTCGCAGCTTAAAACCAGCGGCAGTTCGCGCCCGCCACCACGCTCCATGCCGGTGGCTATGATTACATCCGCGTTTGACTCAGCCACGGTTAAGCCTTTCCCGTACGTAACCCCGACCGTGAGACCTCCGGCCTTTTTTGCTCCACGGCAAGCCGCTGACGATAAGGAGTCGTAATCTTTTTCAGCGCCAAAGACAAGCGTGGCACCATTTTTGGCGATTTCTTCTCCGATTGATTCCGCCAGCGATTCAATCTTTTTCGAATATTGGATATCGCCCATAGTACCAATGACGCCGATTTGAGGAGTGCGAGGATTGGTTGATTTGTTGGTGAGTGAATTAGTAAATTGTTTCATTGTGTCAGTGATTAGTAGCTTAGTAATTCAGAGCTGTGCATTATCCATTTTCAAAACCACCCTCTCTCTTCCGAGAAGGTAGTGGACGGCTTATTGTGACAATAAGACTACTTCTTCCCGGAAGAAAGAGGACGGTGATGCAGTCGATGCAGCATGAGTCGATAGCCGCCTAAGCCACGATTAAGCCAGCGCGAGATTCGCGCCACGGTAGTTGAGCTTAAGCCTGTTTTCTTGACTATTTCCGAGTAGGGCACTTCGATATCAAGCATTTTCGCGGCTTGCCAGCGTTTGGCGAATTCGATAATTTCGGCTTCAGTCAAAAGATCTCTGAAAAAACGCTTGGTTTCGTCCAGATTGCGAAGAGCCAGGATCGTTTTCCAAAGCTCATCGGATTGTTTTGTGTCCCATTTGGCCATAGTTCTTACTTTATCGTAGTAAAGTACTTTAGTCAAGTAAAGTATATATCAATTCATAATCCTGTCAAGTGGATAACCCGTCTTGACCGGGAAATCAAAACAGGATACGGTGTTTTCATGCAAGAGACGCAAAAACAACACCATAGTCTTTCTCAGAACCGGAATTTTGCCGGCTACTGGTTTTATGGCTTTTCTTATGAAAGCCGGTTTTTGCGTTAAGTAGTCACCAAGACATTGACGAAGAAAACTGGCTCCGGCCAGTTTTTTAGTAATTATTTTCTTCAACATGAAATCACGCAACATAGCAATCGCTGACCTGGGTGGACATGACTTGTCCCTGCCTATGATTGAACACGGCTCCGGCCGCCCGGAAGTGCTAATTATCAACAATCTTCATGGCAATGAAATAACGGGCTTTTACGTTCTGGATGCCTTACTCCGTGAATTGCCTAACTCGATTCAGGGCCGGCTCAGGATTATCCCTTGCGCCAATCTATTAGGTTTGGTGGCAAAACAGCGCGCAAATCCGCTTGACGGGGCCGATCTGAACAGAGGATTCCCTCCATCGGACAAAGAGCGCGGCGTCCAAGCAGCCATAAAAAGAGTCTTGTTAGAACTGTCGGGTTCAGCCCAAGTGTTGATCGATCTTCATACTTTCACGCGCCCATCCTTAAGCGCCGTGTTACGTTTGCCGCACCCTCCCAAGCAATCCCGGACATTGGAACGATGCTTGGCTGTTCTCAACGTGGAAACAGTGATCGACATACCCGACAACTTCGAGGAAAGACCGGTCCAGAGCGCGCTGGGATTTGCTTTGGTCCAAAAAGGAGTAACTGTTATTCCGATTGAATTTCCTCCCGCTCATTGCGTAAAGGATAATGCTGAAATTGAATCATTTGCCGCCGGACTTCTGAGCGCGCTGGCTGAACTGGGTCTGATGAAAAAGATCGTCAAAAGAGAACAACATGTACCGCCATCGTTCCTTCGTCAGCAGGTGATCTCGGACGCGAGCGGATTGTTTTTACCGACAGCGACATTGCGGCAAAGCGTGATGGTTGGAGATGTCTTAGGCTTCCTCATTCACCCGCGCAGTGTCACCAAGACGCCGGTAGTGTCGCCGTACAGAGGAATGTTGTTTGAATTAGCCCAGAGGCAGATGATCGTGTTTGGCGACAAAATAGCAACAGTGGCTCGATCATCAGGCTCAAAAGCTTAAAGCAGGGAGAGATCTTTCACAACTCAACGATACCAAAGGCGTATTGTCCATGAAGGGAAAAAGCTTGTCATGACCGCACAGAGTTTTCGATATGAGGTGGCTGGTGAGGAAGAGCACGGGAACGGGCTGGGATTCGGTGTCCTGCCCTCGGCCGTGCCCTTGAAACCAGACGAATGGGCCCGACTTGAAGAACTGGGACGTTTGAGCTACTCCGTTCTCAAGAAAGGTAACGCGCTGCTCGCCGAGTCGATTGAACGTCCTCAACAAGCGACTGACTGGCTGGCCAGGCTTTTCCTCGCTTCCGTCTCTCCAGAGCACCGGTCGCTGGCCGCTCAGCTGTCTGTTGAAGCCAGTCACCGTTCCGCGCCCTTCGTACGGATGTTTCGCCTCGACGTGTTGCCGGATTTCACTGTTTCGGAGATTCAGTGTCCTGGAAGTGGCTGGCCTTTTGGCCTCAAATTGGAAGAGCTGTACCTGATCGCTGCAGATCAATCACCGACGCTGTCCGCGTACGCGCGGTGGATCGGCGGCAACCGCGCCGTTTGGTGGCTCTACAATGAGAGTTTTTCCGGAGCGGTGTCCCATATGGTCAGTCGCTGTCGTTCGGTCGGTTTGGACGTCCTTTGCCAATCGGATGGTGAATTCAGCCCGGAAGACACGGCCGTGTCAGCTATCATCAAAAGGCCGCCATTGCCCGATCTCCTTTCCCGTCCTGCCGGCAGAAAGCTGGCTGAACGATGGCTCGAGGGCCGGGTGGAAATCGACCCCATGCCGTGCCAAGTGCCTGAGACGAAGTTCCTTCTCGCTTTGCTGCATGATCCGCGCACGAGGGATCGTTTTACCGATGAGGAAAGGAGCCTGGCCAATCCAACCCATCTGATTGTTTCAGCCGATCAGCCAGTCGAGGTTCGGAACGGAAACGGACTGGTCACGGTTCCGTTCAGCCGCCTCGCCGAAATGAAAGCGCATTGCGTGGTGAAGTACGGTGGTGCCAGAGCCTGGGATCGTTTCGGCGGCCACGCGGTCTACTGCTTGGCCAAAGAGAAGCCTCGAGATCGGCGGGCGGTCCTCGCGAGGGCGCTTCAAGAATGGCATCATGACGAAGAGGGCTGGATCCTCCAGCCGGCCGTGCTGGAAAAACGGCTATTTCCAGGAGGCGAGGCCAACGAGTACTTTGTTTGGCGTCCGGGATACTCCGTCAGCCAATCCGGTGAAGTGAGTCTGGTAAACGCGCAGATCAACACCCGTCCTAGCTGGAAAGTGCACGGCGCCACCGATAGCCGATTCGGATTGGGAGCTCTTTTTGGATCGTGATTGAGGGAGTGGAATTTTCCACTCCTTTTATTTATCAATTGAAATTCCCGTGCACATCGGATATACTTGCCGTATGCTGAAGCAGGAAATAGCTAAACAACTCGAACGAGTCAGCCGCGAACTCTGGCCCGAATATTCCTCGTCCCTATCGGGAGATTTTTTTATTCGGATGGTGGAATTCACCAAAGATGACAAGTACGGTGACGTAACCAGCACGCTGGCTCTGCAACTGGCAAAAGAACTCAAAAGCAATCCGGCCGACGTCGCCGAGAAAATCATTGAGAACCTCAGCCAGAGCTTCCGATCGCGCTTCAGTAAAATAGAAACCGTCATGCCGGGTTTCATTAACTTCACTCTGAGCAAGAAATGGTTGACACGACAAGCTGGGCTGATCGCGAACGACAGCCACTATGGCAAGAACGAAAAAAACGTCAATGAAAAAGTCCAAATTGAATTTATCTCTGCTAATCCCACCGGGCCGATTCACGTCGGCAACGGCCGGGGAGCCTTTTTGGGAGATACCCTGGCCAGGGTGCTGAGCAGCCAGGGGGCGACCGTGCGGAAAGAATATTATGTAAACGACGCCGGCAACCAAGTCGAATTATTAGCTGAATCAGTCATCCGGCGCTATTTTCAGCAGAATGGGCTGTCTGTTGACTATCCTGAGCGTTGTTACCAGGGGGACTATGTCAAGGATTTGGCCAAGAAAATGCAGCTCGGGAATGTTCGCCTGAATGATATCAACCGAATCAAGCGTCGCGTCAAAACTAAAGTGCTCAAAATGATGGTAGCCGAGCTGGAAAAAACCGCCAATGAAGTCCTTGGGGTAAAATTCCATCGATGGTTCCATGAAAGTGAGTTGTACGCGGACGGAACCGTTGCCTCTGTGCTCCAGGAATTGAGGGAGCGGGATTTAGTCCATGAGGAAGGCGGCGCGACTTGGGTGAAGACTAGCCAGTTCGGAGATGAGAAAGATAGAGTGATTATCAAATCGAATAAAGAGTACACGTATTTCGTTTCGGACATTGCCTATCATTGGAATAAATTTGTCTCCAGAAAGTTCGACCGGGTGATAAATATCTGGGGCGCTGACCACCAGGGGCATGTGGCGAGAATGCAGGCGGTGAAGCAGGGCTTAGGGCTACCGGGCCAGCTTGATATCATTATTGTCCAGCTGGTGAGGCTCGTATCGGGAGGCAAGGAAGTGCGCATGTCCAAACGATCGGGGACCTTTGTCACTCTTGCGGAGCTGGTGGAAGACGTGGGACTCGACGTGGCGCGTTTTTTCTTCTTGATGCGAGCGGCCGATACGCACATGGATTTCGACGTTGACCTAGCCAAGGAAAAGTCTGAGAAAAACCCCGTCTATTACGTGCAGTATGCTCACGCTCGGATTTGTAGTATACTGAAACAGCCTGAGTTACGCCGCATACAGTCGTCTCACGCAAATGAGCAATTTGACCATCAGGCTGAAATCGCGCTTATTCGCGAGCTGATCAAATTTCCAGATCTGCTGGCTGACCTGAGCCAGACCTACGAAATACAAAGACTTCCTTTCTATACCGTACGCCTGGCTGAACTCTTCCACGCTTTCTATGTCCATTGCCGGGTGATAGACGGAGAAAACGTTCATCTCGCCAGGCTGGATCTGGTCAAGGCAACCCGTAATGTCCTGCGAATGGCGCTCAAATTGATGGGAGTGACGGCGCCGAACAGCATGTAGAAAGCAAGCAACAAATAATAAGTAACAAGTAAGAAGTTAAGAGATGGGGGGATACTTAACATCAACACAGTGAAACGCGCTACTTGTTATTTTTTATTTGTTAATTCTTACTTCTTAATTATTAATAAATTGTATGCGTATCGGGATTGATTGTCGGACCATCCTAAACCCGAAGCGCGGAGAACGCGCCGGCGTAGGTCATTATTCCTACTATTTAGTAAAGACTCTCTTAGCCAAGGATAAGAAGAACTCTTATGTCTTATTTTTTGACTATCGTTTTCAGGACACGCGGGAATTTGAGCAGTCAAATGTCACGATACGGTACTTTCCGTTTTCGCAGTACAAAAAATTTCTCCCTTTCAGTTATTCCCACATGCTGATCGCGGCCTTCCTCGCCCGGGAAAAACTGGATGTGTATCATTCGCCGGCCAACGTGATTCCCTATGGTTATCGGGGTTCTTCGATTGTGACAGTCCATGACCTGGCCATCTATAAACACCCAGGTTGGTTTCCCCGAGGACAGAAATTCAGCGTGTCCGTGCTGGTGCCCCGCAGCCTGAACCGGGCGAAGCGAATTATCGCCGTGTCCGGATCCACAAGGAAAGACATCGTCCGTCTTTTCGACGAGCCTCAAGAAAAGATCAGGGTCATCCATGAAGGGGTGCTCTCGGAGCAATCCAGCATGACGGATATTGAGATTCGCAAAAAGCACGATATTGACGGACCGTATCTTCTGTACGTGGGTACGATAGAGCCGCGTAAAAATCTCGCCCTGCTTGTCTCGGCCTACGGCGCGCTAATTAGCAAAAATCCTCGTATGGCCAAATACCGCCTGGTGCTGGCCGGGCACAAGGGCTGGAAGAGCGACGACGTATTCAAAACTATCAAAAAGCTCAAGCTGGAGTCTCAGGTTCGCTACCTCGACTATGTATCTCACGAAGACAAAATCGCGCTTCTTTCACACGCTACCTGTTTTGTATTCCCCACGCTTTACGAAGGCTTCGGCCTGCCGGTGCTAGAAGCCATGAACGTGGGGGCGCCGGTGATCACTTCGAATATCGCGTCGCTGCCGGAGATTACCGGTCAGGCGGCCTTACTGGTCAATCCCCGAAGCGAGAAGTCGTTGGCCGCCGCCTTGAAGAAGATGCTGAGTTCATCTTCGGTTCGAAAGAGATTTTCTCTCAAAGGACGGGAACAGGCAAAACAGTTTACTTGGACCAAATGCGCCTCTGAAACCTTGTCCGTGTATCGGGAAGTTGGGGGCAAAACTCGCGCGGCATCTGTTCGGAAGCAAAAGTAATAATATTTTTCCTTGATCTTTATGGCGGAATACGTCTGCCCGCTGTCAGCCGCGGCAGAATAGTATCGGCTTTTTCGATGATGGCATCTTTTTCGATCCGGGTTATTCCAAAATCTAAAACGCGCTCAGTATCGCGGCGCGGCGATGCTTTGGTTGTTCGTGTCCAAAACGCGCCAGAGAAAGGCAAAGCCAACAATGAAGCCATAAAGGCATTGGCTGAGTATCTGGGAGTGGCTTCGTCGCGGTTAACGCTGGTATCAGGCAAAGGTTCCCGTCTCAAGCGGGTGCGTTTCGATTGAATCACCCTGTTATTTATGGTATAATTAAGGAACGGAAGATTTTCACGCAACTATGGCTGAAAAAAAGACCATTCTGGTCGTGGAGGACGAAGAGTCGATCGCCAAATCCTATCTCAAACACTTTCATGATTTGGGCTGGGAGGTTGTAATCGCGATTGATGGAGAGGACGCTTTGGAAAAACTCAAGAACGTCACGCCTGATCTGATCCTGCTTGACCTGATTTTGCCGAAGATGCACGGTTTTGAATTCTTAAGCCAGATAAAGCAGGACGAGAAATTGAAGAATCTGCCGGTGATTATCCTGTCGAACCTTTCGAGCTCTCGAAACAAGGACAAAGCGGTCGCTCTGGGTGCCGAAAAATATTTCGTAAAAACCGAAGTAACTATCGGCGATATCGTGGAAATGGTCCAAGAACATTTTCGCTGATTCATGGCGCAAAAAATACTTATCATCGAAGACGAGCAAACACTGGCCCGTTCTCTCAAGGCTAAAATGGAGCGGGCGGGGTATGCCGTGGACAGGAAGATTGACGGTGTCCACGGATTGAAGCACGCGACTGACAAAAAGCCCGATTTCATCATCCTTGACCTTATCTTGCCTGGTATGGGCGGACTGGAGGTGCTGAATGCGCTCAAGTCAAAAAAGGAGACAAAAATAATACCGGTGTTGGTGCTGAGCAACGTTGACGATCCTAAAAGCTCTGACGAGGCTCTGAATTTAGGCGCGGTCAATTACCTGATCAAGACCCAGGTCACGCTCGAAAATATTCTCGAAGAAATCCGAAAACATATTTAATCCGACCGGTAAAATACCGGCCTGCTTGCGTCGGCGTTTCTTTTATTGTTTAGGATAGCGAGTGAAGGAATGTGTACCACGGCAGTCACTTCCGAGCGACGCAAGACAAAAACAGGGTCCATTTCCCCGTGGCTGGCGGCGTTTACCATCGCCCTGCTATAAATGGGGCTGGGGTTCAGGGCTTGCCCTGGGGTGTAATACCCTCTATACTCAACGCGTATTTTGCGATAACAAAACCATGGCCACACCACAATTTTCTGAACTGGAGGAAGGGGTTCTTAAACGCTGGAAAGACAAGTCGATTTTCAAAAAATCCCTTGAGCAAACGGCTCAAGGTAAACGCTTTGTTTTTTTTGAGGGGCCGCCAACAGCCAATGGCCGACCCGGAATTCATCATGTTTTGGCCCGCGTTTTCAAGGATGTCATCCCTCGGTATAAAACGATGCGTGGTTTTTTTGTCGAGCGCAAGGCCGGCTGGGATACCCAGGGATTGCCGGTTGAGCTGGAGGTGGAAAAACAAATCGGGGTATCGGGCAAAGCTGACATAGAAAAATTCGGCGTGGAGAAATTCAACGCCGCTTGCCGCGCCAGCGTCTGGAAATACCAGGAAGAGTGGCAGCGAATGACCGAGCGAATAGGTTTCTGGCTTGATCTCGAACATCCCTACGTCACGTACCATAATGAGTATATCGAAACGCTTTGGTGGATTTTTAAGCAATTCCGGGAAAAGGATCTTTTATACCGCGATTACAAGGTGGTGCCGCAATGCCCGCGGTGCGGAACGGCGCTCTCCTCACATGAAGTGGCTCAGGGCTATCAATCGGTAACCGAAGAATCGGTGTACGTGACTTTCCCCGTCAAAAATCAGCCCGATACCTACATACTGTCCTGGACTACCACGCCCTGGACCTTGCCTGGCAACGTGGCGCTGGCAGTCGGACCGCGCTTCACTTACGTCAAGATTTTGTTGAACGGGAAGGTGTACATACTGGCTGAACAGCGGCTCAGTATCATTGATGGCGAATATGAGGTGCTGGAAAAGATGTCGGGCCAGGATTTGGCCGGGTTGGAATACGAGCCTCTCTTTGACGGTTTGCAAAAATCACTAAGCTCCAACGACAAGGCATTCTATCTGACGACGGCTGACTTTGTCACGGTGACGGATGGTACTGGCGTGGTGCATACAGCCGTCATGTATGGGGAAGACGACTATGTTCTGGGACAGAAGATCGGCTTGCCGAAAAAACACACGGTTAATCCCGACGGAACGTTTAACGAACTGGTGTCTAAGTGGCAAGGGAAATTCGTCAAAGACGTCGAGTCGATGATAATTGACGACCTTAGGACGCGCGATCTTCTTTTCAAAAGCGAAGAATACACTCATGACTATCCTTTTTGCTGGCGCTGCCACAGCCCCTTGCTTTATTACGCGAAACATTCCTGGTTCGTAAGGATGTCCTCGCTTCGTGATCAGCTCATCGCCAATAATGCAAAGATCAATTGGGTGCCTGAACACATCCGACGCGGACGTTTTGGCGAATGGCTCAGCGAAATAAAAGACTGGGCGATTTCCCGCGAACGCTACTGGGGAACACCCCTTCCCATCTGGGTCAATACGCAAGATGAAAATGACGTGATAGTTGTTGGCGGCTTCGCGGAGCTCAAATCCCTGGCGAAGGATCCTGCCGCACTGGGTGATAAATTTGACCCGCACAAGCCCTTCATTGACGAAATAATACTGAAGAAAGACGGACAAGAGTATCGCCGAGTGCCGGAGGTGGCCGATACCTGGTTTGATTCCGGTGCCATGCCCTTTGCCCAATGGCACTATCCATTCGAGAACAAAGAACGCGTCGACAAGGGAATGAGTTTTCCGGCAGACTATATCTGTGAAGCGATCGATCAAACCCGTGGTTGGTTCTACACTCTATTGGCGGTGGCAACGGCGCTGGGGTACAAGGAGTCTCCCTATCGCAATGTCATTTGCTTGGGTCACGTGTTGGACGCCAAGGGCCAGAAAATGAGCAAGCATATCGGCAATGTCGTTGATCCCTGGCAGGTGATAGCAGAGTTTGGTATTGATCCTGTCCGGTGGTATTTTTACACGGTCAACCAACCGGGAGAATACAAACGTTTTGACCCTGAGGGGTTACGCGAGGTAGTGAAAAAGACTTTCATCATCCTTTGGAATGTGGTCAATTTTTACACGCTTTTTTCAAGTAAGGAAAACCTGGCTCAGCCGGCGCCTGATTCAAGTAATATCCTTGACCGCTGGATACTGGCGAAACTTGATCGTCTGGTCGTCGATGTCACCGGCCGGTTGGAGTCCTATCAGATAACCGAAGGCGGCCGGGCCATCACCGAGTTTATTAACGATCTCTCGACCTGGTACGTCCGGCGGAGCCGTGACCGTTTCAAATCCAGTGAAGCTTCTGAGGTAAAGCCGGCTCTGCACACGTTGCGAACGATTCTGCTTGAGGTATCAAAACTGATGGCGCCTTTTGCGCCCTTTATATCCGACGCGGTGTACGAAACCGTCGGCGGCGAAAAAGAAAGTGTCCATCTCGAATCATGGCCTGAGCGTCAGGCAAATACGGACGATGAGCGTTTGCTGGGTGAGATGGAAGCGGTTCGTCAGGTGGTGGAGCTGGTACATGCCGCCAGGACTGAGCGGGCGGTGAAAGTGCGCCAACCATTGTCGCAGCTGGTCATTCAATCGAAAGAGTGGCGCACAGAACTCGTTGATATTCTGAAGGCCGAGGTCAACGTCCACGATATTTACTTTCGTGAAGAGATACCCGAATCATCGGACTGGCAGGTCCAACGGATAGACAAGCTGGCCATCGCGCTGGACGTGACCGTGACGGATGAACTCTATTATCAAGGGATGATCCGCGAGCTGATCCGGCGGATCAATGTTTTGCGCAAACGCTCGAAGCTGACAATCCAGGACCGCGTCGAATTGTACCTCGATACCCAGGCTGATGATTTGCGCGAAGCCGTGAAGCAGCACGAGGAGTGGTTGCGCCGGGAGACGCTGGCTGACGCTGTCGTCCTGCGAACTTTTGACGATACAGTTGGAGAGATCGACCAGGCTGAATTTGACGGCAAGTCCATCCGGCTTGGCATCAAGAAGCGCTAATGGCCTTCACGTACACGACTGAAGGGGTAATACTTCGGCGTATTGCCTATCGGGAATCAGACCGGAAGATCGTGCTGCTTTCGCCTGATCACGGCAAATTGGATTTGACGGCTCGAGGCGCGTCAAAAATTGTCAGCAAATTGGCGCCGCATTTGGAGCCCTATACGTATGTGCGGGTGACTGTCGCGTCGGGGAATATGGAAACCATCACCCATTGCCAGGTTAAAAAACGCTTTAGCACGTTTACCACGTCGTTAATGAAAAAGGCCTGGGTTGACTATACGGCCGAAGTAGTCGATCAGCTACTACGTACCAGACAAGTTGATCCGTCTGTTTTTCGGCTGGTGTTTGATACTTGGAACGTAATCGACGAGCTGCCCTCCGTGAAGAAGACGGCGCTGGTTGGCTATGTGGTCGTGGCCGGCTTCGTCTTGAAACTCTTAGGCTGCCTTGGTTACCGACCAGAGCTGACGCTTTGCGCCAGATGCGGTAAACGGATGGATCCGAGCGGAAACACTTTTGATTCCGTGAACGGAGCACTGATTTGCCGGCGATGTAAAAAGCACTTTCCCCAATCTCAGCTCGTTGGCGTTTCCGTTTCCACCATCAAGTTGCTGCGTTTTTTACTTCAGGAAGGGTATCCTCAGATATTGCGCTTGAAACTGAACGCCAGACAGCTGGCCGAACTGCATTCCGTAGTGCAAAAATATTTAGGGCAACAACTGAATTTTCCGTTGCGGAGCGTGGAGTTTTGGCGCTGGCTCAATACTCAGCCGTCCTTTCAGCAGTCGATTCGTTGAGCTCCTAATGCGCGGTTGATGCTATTGACGACCGCATGGAGTTCGTGATATCCCATGTGAGTGCGTGAGTAAAGATTGGAGGGGAGTTCCATGACAAGCGATGTAGGGGATGTTGGTAAGTTGACTGAGCGGCTTGTGGTAGAGCTTGGGCACTTAGAGGATGGCGTGCTCCGGGAAGAACTGAAGAACCTGCTGGCGCTGGGTGATCCTGATGGCCGCTGGCCCTATCCAGGTGATCCTTCTCCGTGTTCCAGGTTCTGGAGTGTCTACCAGGAAGCGAAGCAGATGGGTGAGCCTGGAAGAGCTTTCATTCGCGACTGCGCGCCGGCCTTGACGATTCTGGCTCGTGACTTCGACCCAGATATGGATCATCCGTCGCTCTTCTTCGAGCTAATCCCTTTGGCGATGTTGATGAGTGATGGCGAATTGCGACGGGCTCTGGCTGACAGGCGCGATTGCGACAGCTTGGAGTATCGCGGGATGTCTGGCACCGGACAGCTCGATCGGGTGAGGAGAGCTGTCGATCGTAAACTGCTCTCGAGGACAGAAGCTCTGGAACGGGAGGAGAATTATGAGTAAGAAGGAACGCCAGTTGGCGTTCAGAAGGGCGGCTGAGTACGAGATCAACAGCCAGCGCCTGGTGCTCAAGCGCTTGGGTGGATTCCTCCTTTTCACCGCCCTTGCCACGTTGGCTCTTTGGTACTTTTCGAATGGCTCCGTTCGTTGACGACGACGGAGTTTTTGTTACCTGGTTGCCGAAGCAGTCAAAAAACGCTATACTTAGCTGACTATGGCCAAGCGCAAACCGCCGAAAGTTGAAAGGGCGGAACAACCTAAAAAGAAGCAAGAGCGGGATGAGTCCGGTGGTGGATTAATGCGTGAAATTTTTCACGAAGATTCCGGAGAAGCAATGGACATGACCAAGCTTGACCGCAAGGTTCGCAATTGGAAGAGAAAGGTATTGTGGCTGGTGATAATTTTTCTTTTTCTGGCCGCTGTCGCCGCAGCGGTCGGCTTTGCCGTGTTTAACAAGGAGCCGTCATTTGTCGGCGACCGTGTTTCGCTGAGCTATACCGGCGGGACGCAGGCGGTATCTGGTGAAGAAACGACCGTGATTGTATCCATTAAGAACGACGAAGCTGTTTCGTTGACTGATGTGCGTCTCGAAATTCGATACCCCGACTCTTTTACCTACATTTCGGCAAACTTTGGCTCCTTGGACGAATATCATAACACCTGGGACCTGGACAATATTCTTCCCGGCAGAGACAAAGCACTCGAAATAACGGGTCAAATGGTAGGCGACATTGGTTCCTCGCATACCTTTACCGCGGTGATGTCGTATGAACCGTCAAATTTCAGTTCAGAATTCCGCGAAGAAATCACCTGGGATGTGATTGTCACGGACTCAAGCCTCACCCTGGATCTGACGGGGCCCCAGGAAGTGATACCGAATCAGCCGGCTGACTACACTCTGACCTACACGAATTCTTCCCGCCGCGAACTCGAACGTGTACAAATCCGGCCGAATTGGCCGGAGGGGTTCACACTGACAAGCAGTGAACCCGAGCTCGGGTTTCAAAACGCCTGGCTCTTTCCTGATCTCAGTCCTGGCGAGTCCGGTGACATACGATTGACCGGAACATTTGCCGGTAATTCAGGTGACCAAAAGGAACTCACATTTGACGCTGGCGTTAGCCGATCCGACGGCGATTTCAATGTCCAGGTAGAGGAGCGGATGTTGGTATTACTGGTTGAACCGCAGCTGCAGGTCGATCTCAAAGTGAACAACGAAGCCGGGCCCGTCGCGCGAAACTGGGGCGATACGCTTTCGTATACCTTGACCATAACCAATGCCGGCGACGTGAAGCTTGATGAGGGAACGGTGAATCTGGTGCTGCGCCCCTATGCTGAAGGCGCCAGCGTTGAAGCTGAATATCTGGATTGGACGACACTGATCAATCCGGAGAACGGCGAGCGTGATGGATCAACATTACTATGGGATAGCGAAGCGGTGGAAGGTTTAAGCGAACTGCGTCCTGGACAAGTGGTGGAGTTCATCGCGGAAATCAATTTGATAAGCGATCCTCCAAGTGAAGTGATTGGTTTGACCGACCTGGCGCTGCTCGCGACCGCCGAATATCGGGGTCAAAGAGTGAGTGGTGGAGAAGATGGCGTAGCTTTCACTGCGGACGCGGCGGAGACGGAGGTTCGAATATCCAGTGAGTCTTCTCTGAAAGTGGAAGCCCGGTATTTTGACGAATCGGGCGAAGCGGTCGGCAGCGGTCCTTTGCCTCCTGTGGTGGGAGAAACGACGGTGTTCAAAGTCATCTGGGAAATCAGCAACACCTCGAGCGAACTGGAAGTTCTATCGGTGATAAGCACCTTGCCGGACGGGGTAAGCTGGATCGGTCAGGGGAGCGTCAGCGCTGGGGAGCCTCTTGCCTATAACCAAAGAGACCGAACTATTACTTGGCTGATTAACAAAGCGCCAAGCTATGTCGGAGTGACCAGTGATCCCTTGCGAGCGGAATTCAGCCTCAGTTTTACTCCTCAGCAAAGCCAGATCGGTGAATATGTGCTCCTGACTGAGAAGACTGTTTTTCAGGCACGCGATTCCTTCAGTATGGCCTCAGTGCTGATAAGCAGCGACGCCAAAAGCACCAGCGCCACTGACGATGAATTCGCTCGGGAAAAGGGGAGAGTGATCGGTCAAGGAAACTAACACGATGGCATTTGCCTTAGGTCCGAAGTCCCGACGGAGTCAGGCCAGACTTGGCACGCTTACCACTGCCCATGGCAAAATCAAGTCGCCATTTTTTATGCCCATCGCCACGCGCGCCTCAGTGCGGGGAGTATCTACTGACGAGCTTAAAGAATTGGGCGCTCAAATTATTCTGGCCAATACCTATCACCTTTGGCTGAGACCGGGTTTGTCAGTGATTCGCAAGGCTGGAGGTTTGCACAAGTTTATGAACTGGGACGGACCTATTCTCACCGACTCGGGAGGGTTTCAGGTTTTTAGCCTGTCTCATCGCCGAACTATCAATGACCGGGGCGTCACTTTTCGCGACGACATTGACGGGTCACGGCATTTGTTGACCCCCAAAAAAGCTTTGGCAATCCAAGACACGCTTGGTTCGGACATCAGGATGGTTTTGGACGAGTGCGTCGGTTATCCGGCAAAAATTTCAGATGCCCGAGAGGCGGTGCGGCGAACGACTCGCTGGGCAAAACAATCGGTAACCAAAGCAAAACTATCGCGTCACCTTACCTTCGGCATAGTGCAAGGCAGCACTTTTCGAGAGCTGCGGCGGCAATCTCTAGAAGAAATCGCCACTCTTCCTTTTCAGGGTTTCGCACTGGGAGGATTAGCGGTTGGTGAACCAGAAGAAAAATTGTGGCCGGTTATAAAGGAGTTCTCTCAAAAACTTCCGGAGAACAAAGCTCGTTACTTGATGGGATTCGGTAAACCGGAGCAGCTGGTGCACGCGGTACAAGAAGGACTTGATATGTTTGATTGCGTTATTCCAACCCGCAATGCTCGGCACGGCACTCTCTATATCTGGAAGAGCGTGGCGATACACAGAAAAGATTTTTACCGGGAAATAAAAATTACTCACGCCAAATACGCCGGAGACATGAAACCCTTGGATTCAAGTTGTTTATGTTCCACCTGTCGAAACTACACACGAGCGTATTTGCGTCATTTGTTCCAAGTTGGGGAACCGTTGGCGCCCCGTCTAGCGACAATACACAACATCGCGTTCTATCTTGAACTCATGAAGCGTATTCGGGCCGGGATACGCGAAGGAAAAATATAACTGTCGCTTCCAGGAACCTTGGAAATATGGTATAATAGGGCAATAGGAAAGCCTTCATGAGTTTCATTCTGACATCGTTCAAAATCGTATTCGTCGATATCATCGGCGGTGTCTTGTATTTTCCGGTCTGGTGGTATTCATCAGGCTTGGTGCTGGTTCTTAATAATATCAGCGCGAAGCTTGGTTCCACCGCGCGGATACTTGCCCTGGGCATATTGTTCCGGTATTTGTTTAAGCCCATGTATGCGGATTTTAGCAAGGAAGGGAGGGCGATCAGCGTCGTTATTCGCTTTGTGCATCTGATTTTTATGCTGGGCGTGTTTATCGTAGCGGTTTTCTTTTGGCTGTCGCTTCTTTTTCTCTGGCTCGTGCTGCCGCCGGCAGCGGTGTTTTTTATCTTTCGTAATTTTAGCGGCTAGTCATGAGCGAAACCTCGGAAAAAAATCCATTGCGATTCTTCACCCTGGCGGAGTTATCCGGCGGCGGTCAGGCTCAGGCAGAAACAACTGATGAGCAGGGTCCGCTCTATGGATTGTATCAGGGGAGGGTATTGTTTTGGAACCGTTCAGTTGACGAAGTAAGTATCTGGTCGTCAACGCTGCGGAAGTGGAGTCAGGTCGGTTTTGTTCTGCTGTTGCTTTTGTTCGGAGTTTTTGGGCTGCTCCTGGGATTGATAGGTTTGAGCCAGGTTTGGGAAGATAGAATATCGTGGGAAGCGTTGTGGTCCTCGAGGACTGACCTTTTTGGCGTATTCTGGGTGTCGGTCCTGGTTGATCTGCTCGCTGTTTCTTTCCTGGCTCGTCAAGAGCAAAACAAGCGCGCGTTGCCAAGGTATCAAGAAGCCCCTTTAGCCGCCACGCAACTGGATGTTCAGCACCTTGCCAGAATTCCCTCCAAAGACTGGATAGACGTCGCACAATATTTTTCAGGTGATGCTATCAAGGCGGTTGAAGAATCAGCCAACCTTGCTTCATCCATGAAGCATGATCACATTGAACCAATTCACTTGCTAGCGGTGATAGCCAGGCAGAAAGAGTGTGGATTGGTTTTTGCCAGGCTAGGCGTGAACCCAAGGGACTTTCGGGAACAAGTGGACCGCGCGCTCAAAAGAAAGACACGGCATCCTTCAACCGGGCCGGTATTGTCGTCAAGCATGTATCGTCTGCTTTTAGACTCGTACGCAGAAGCGTACAGACGAAGGGCGCGAGAAGTGACTACAGCTGATTTACTGACAGCGGTGATGGTAACGGGCAAGGAAGCGCAGAATATATTATATGACCTGAATATCGAGCTTGAAGAGCTTCGCAACGTTGTTGTTTGGGTGACTTTGCAGCAGGAGCTGCGTCAGCGGCTGAGCCGATTTCATTCTCTGTCAAGATTCAAACCAAAAGGCACTATGAACCGGGCGATGACGGCAATCGCCACGCCCTATCTTGATCGCTTCAGCCAAGACTTGACTTTGCTGGCCAGGGCGGGCGCACTAGAGTATTGCGTGAATCGGCACGACGAACACGAATCAATTTTTCGCGCGATGGAGTCAGAAGCTTACGGCGTGGTACTGGTGGGGCAGCCCGGAGTTGGACGCAAAACAATCGTCAATGGATTGGCCCAGCGCATGGTAACCGAGGACGTGCCGCCCATGTTCCATGACAAACGTCTGGTCAGTGTCAGCCTGGGAGCGGTGGCCGCGGGAGCTTCAGCGCCGGGGGTGCTTGAAGAACGGCTTTTTCGCCTCTTGTCCGAGGTAGCCCGATCGGGAAACATTATACTTTTCATCGAAGATATTCACAATATGGTAGGCATGAACACTGAGCAAGCCGAGGGGCTGGATTTCTCGGAAGTGTTCGCCCAGCAGTTGTCTCAACACCAGATATTAGTTATCAGCACGTCCAATCCTCTTGAATATCGTCGATATGTTGAAACTAGCGCCTTGGGCGACGCTCTCCACAGGATCGAAGTGGCGGAAATGGATGAGCAACAAACCATACACGTGCTGGAATCCAAGGCCGGCTTCATCGAGGCGCAGCAAAGAGTATTTTTTTCCTATGAAGCCATAGCTGCCGCGTATAGGCTGGCCAAGCGCTATGTGTATGACCGCTTTTTCCCTGACAAGGCTATCAGGCTTCTCGAAGAAGTGGCGGCCTTTGTCAGACGCACTAGGGGAAAAGACACGATAGTCGAAGCGAATGACGTGGCGCAAGTGATCGCCAGCAAGGTCAGGGTGCCAGTGACGGATGTGACCGAGAAAGAAAGCGCCAAGCTCATGCATCTTGAAGAGCGGATCCACGAACGTCTGGTTGATCAGGAGCCGGCCGTCAAGATGGTGGCCGAAGCACTGCGACGTGCCCGGGCCGAACTGCGCGATGAGAAGCGACCGATTGTCAATCTGCTTTTCCTGGGTCCCACTGGCGTGGGAAAAACTGAATTGTCCAAGACGGTGGCGGAAGTATATTTTGGTTCGGAAAACGCCATGATCCGCATCGACATGTCCGAGTATCAAACTAAAGACAGCGTCGACCGTTTGATTGGTTCACCGAATGAGCAAGCCTTTGGCGCGCGCGGCGGTTATCTGACTGAAGCCGTTCGCCGTAATCCATATTCGCTTATACTGCTTGATGAAATAGAAAAAGCGCATCCGGACATCCTTAATATCTTTCTTCAGGTGCTTGATGACGGACGACTCACTGACTCGCTGGGACGGACGATAGACTTTACAAGCGCCATTATCATTGCCACGTCGAATGCCGGCACCCCGCTCATTCAACGTCGGGTCTTGGAAGGAAGAGAAATCGAAGCAATCAGGGATGAGCTGATCAACGAAGAGCTAAAAAATCATTTTCGTCCGGAGTTTCTTAATCGTTTTGACGGGGTGATGGTCTTCAGACCCTTAAGTCACGAGGATTTAACAAAGATTGCCAATATTCTATTGCGTAAAGTTGCTGCGCGCTTGCTGGAAAAGGGCATTCAGTTCCGGGCCACCGAAGAAGCGATTGAGGAACTGGTCAATGAAGGGTATGATCCGGCTTTTGGAGCCAGACCATTGCGCCGCGTCATCCAAAACACAGTCGACACGGCTTTGGCCAACTATCTGCTGTCCGGGAAACTTTCTCGCCGTGATGTAGCCGTACTTGAGACTGGCGGCAAGATTCGGGTGGAGAAGGCGGAAAGGCTATAACAATAGAATAAAGGTAGTTGGTCCAGGATTGTTGCTCGGTCCTGACTTCCGCTCGGAATGGAAGACTTAAAGACGCGCAACGACTTTTGTAATAAAGCCCAGTTCGAATCACATTCTCGACAAACTCTTCTCGACAGGCTCGAACATTATAGTAGGGTGTTGATGCTTTTGATAGGTTTTTTTGCAAAAGCATTTTTACATCCTCATTTCGGAGCTGAAATTTTCCGCGTTGACAGTAAAGGCTGCGTTGAAGTACGATAGCGTTGTCAAAGAGTTCCTTAAATCCGAAACCTCAACCTTGGGGGCAAGATGCTTGGGTATATTACCGGGGCACTTGCCTCGGCTTTACTGCTGTACATGAACTGGCTGCTTGTCCGATCGTTGAGGTGCTATCCTCCAAACCCGACGCCGGTAACATTGCTGGCTATTTACCTGATCCTCAACGCGATCACCTATCAGCAATTCTCTTCCTGGGAGGCTCAACTCCATGCCTACACCGCGGTGTTGGCTGGATCATTCACGTGCATCGTCACCTGGCTACGCCTCAAGCGCCGAAGCTGGCGGTCAGTGAAGGCACTCCTGCGCTTCAACTGGGTTGATGCCATAGTCGCCGTGACCATCTTCATCATCCTGGTAGTCTGGGCATTTCTGGATGCCCGATATGCCAACTGGGTCGGGCAGATTACGCTTGTGATCATCTTCATTCCGTTCATTAAGAAGGCATGGTGCAGCCAGGCGTCGATGAGCGTGAGGCCGTGGGTAGTGGGAATGATATCTTTTTGCCTTCAGGGTTTGGTGACCCTGGGTGGGGAATGGGAATCAATGGTTTATCCCCTCGTCGGCATTGTCTGCTATCACAGCATCCTTGGCGTTTTGTTTTCACGGCCGCTGAGGTTCGAAATGGACGGGTGTTCTTTATTTAGATTATCTGAGGCTGATCGAGTCAGTATGGGAGATGTTCTGGCAACGGAGGTGGAACGCGGACTCGAGCGCTTTGCCGGACATTCGTTCTTCGTCCCGTGTCCGAATCCGGACTGTCAGTTGCGTGAAAGCGCGGAAGTGATCCCCTTTGGTCCATACGTGAGGATCTTTCACGCTTGCGGATATGAATATCGTTGTCATGCGCGGTTATCTGGGTCACTCTCAGAAATCATCTGAGAGTTTTTTATTGGTTTTTTGGACTAGGCGCAGTTTTCGTGGGAAAATCGATTTTTTGCCAACTGCTTCATCCCGGATTTCTGGTTGATAGGAACTGCTATTACGTGGATCATTGATTTCCCGTCTTGGGTTTTTTCCCGACGCCCATCAACTTTGATTTGGAACGGGGTAAGTCGTCTTAAAATCGAACACGCGGCCTCAAACCCAATTGTATCCTACGTTACACGGCATCCATGCCAGGTAAGATTTGTGATCTGGCACTGAAATTGGTATAATGGCTTCGATACGCTAAGAAAAAAAATGGACCCGGCAGTCTCGCGGGGGTATATCTCGAGAATGGACCGGGCCCTTACTCTCTGCGCTGGGCAGAGAGCGGCGCCTCCTTGCGCCGACTGGAACTGGGTGATACGGAAGCGTGAAAATGCTAACACGGAAAAATAACCATGTCAACAGATATTACACGAATGGAATCGATTGTTTCACTGGCTAAACGCCGGGGATTTATCTTTCCGACTGCCGAGAAATACGGCGGGCTAGGCGGATTCTGGGATTGGGGCGCTTTGGGGGTTGAATTCAAAAACAATATCAAGCAAGCCTGGTGGAAGAAATTCGTTCAGGGCCGGAGGGACGTGGTTGGGCTGGACAGCGCCATTGTCACCAATCCGACAGTTTGGGAGAAGAGCGGGCACCTAAAAGGATTTACTGACAGCTTGATTGAGTGCAAGAAATGTCATAAGCGCTACAAAGCGGATGATCTCCATCCGCCGGGCAAAGCTGGACGCTCTTGCCCAAACTGCGACAGCATGGAATTTTCCGATGAAAGAGCTTTTAATACCATGTTCAAGACTTTTGTCGGGCCGGTGGAAGATTCGGCGTCGATTGCATACCTGCGACCTGAAACCGCGCAGAACATTTTTGTGAATTTTGAAAGCGTCCAGACGAGCTCCCGTCTAAAGCTGCCCTTTGGCATTGCCCAGATAGGCAAAGCATTCCGGAATGAAATTACTCCTGGCAATTTTATTTTTCGGTCGCGAGAGTTTGAACAGATGGAGCTTGAATACTTCGTCAAACCGGGTGAAGACTCCAAGTGGTTTGAATATTGGGTTGAGGAAGCGTATCAGTGGTTTATTGGCTTGGGCATCAAGAAGGAGCATCTGCGTAAACATCCTCAAAGCAAGGGAGAGTTGGCCCACTACGCCAAAGCTACGGTTGATTTGGAGTATCGGTGGCCATTTTCCACCTCCGGAGGAGATGAAGGCTGGTCCGAACTGATAGGCGTTGCCAACCGGGGAGACTTTGACCTGAAGGCGCACGGTTTCAGCGTGAAAGACGAGACGGGCGAATTCGTGCCCTATGTAATAGAGCCGTCTTTTGGCGTCGAGCGTCCGGCGCTGGCGTTTTTACTCGATTCCTATGACGTGGTCAAGGGCGGGCGGACGACGACTACCGAGAGCAATAAGGAAGAAGAAATAGTACTGCGATTGCACAAGAGCCTGGCTCCGGTTAAAGTGGCGGTTCTTCCGCTTTCGAAAAAAGAGCCGTTGGTGAAAGAAGCGGGAAAAATATTTGAGGAGATTGCATCGCGCTTTGCCTGCGCCTACGATGATACCGCATCTATCGGTCGGCGCTACCGGCGTCAGGATGAGATAGGCACGCCCTACTGTCTGACTGTGGACTTTGAAACCCTGGAAGACAAGAAGGTTACCATACGCGACCGCGACACAATGGAACAAGAACGGGTGGCGGTTGAAGAATTAACAATCTATTTAACAGAAAAATTCAATGCGTTTTCGTAAGACTGTCTTGCCGAACGGATTACGCCTAGTCACGGTTCCGCGCACTGACTCTAAAGCCGTCACCGTGCTATTTCTCGTCAAAGTGGGTTCTCGCCAAGAAAGCTCCTCCATTAACGGTATTTCCCATTTTATAGAACATCTGATGTTTAAAGGGACGGAAAAAAGACCCACTACTCTTGACATCTCAAAGGCGCTTGATCAGGTAGGCGCCGAATACAATGCCTTTACCGGAAAAGACCACACCGGATATTACATCACTGTCAATAAAGCTAAGACCCGCTTGGCGCTCGACATTTTATCGGACATGTTGCAGAACTCAAAATTTGATTCGAAAGAACTGGAGCGCGAGCGCACTGTTATTATCGAAGAGATCAACATGTACGAGGATAACCCGATGATGTACGTGGAAGAGATTTTTGAGCAACTGTTTTACGGAAAGAACCATCCGTTGGGCCAGTTGATTGCTGGTCCACGCTCCGTCATCCGCAAAGTAAGCCGCGCCGACATGATGCGCTACATAGGCAAGCACTATTCAGCTCGGAACTCAGTGCTGGCGGTGGCGGGAGCGATTGACAAAACGCTGATGAAGCAAGCCAAAGAGCTGTTTGGCGGGATAGGCTCCGGAAGCGCGCCGAAACGTTTCAGCCAGGCGTCTCACCGTCAAACCGCGCCGCGTCTAAAAGTACTAGAGAAAAAAACTGAACAAATCCAGATTTGCTTAGGGTTCCCGGGACTCTCATATACTAACTCTCAGTATCCGGCGCTTGAATTGCTTAGCGTTATATTAGGCGGAAACATGAGCTCGCGGCTCTTCATCAATATACGCGAACGGCTGGGTTTGGCGTACTTCGTCAAAGCCAGCGCCAACGCGTATGAAGACAGCGGCACTTTCGCCATCCAGGCCGGTTTGGACAAGAAGCGCTTTGTCAAGGCAGTGGCGGCCATTTTGAAAGAGGTGACGATGGTGAAGAACGAAGGCGTCACCGAGGACGAGCTGAAGAAGGCCCGTGATTTTCTCCGCGGCAAGATGGTGCTGGGATTGGAGGATTCGAGCAGTTTGGCTTCCTGGGCAGGCAAAATGGAAACCTTCGACCATGAAATTCTCACTCCCGAACAACGCTATGCCCAGTACAGAAAAGTCACTCCCTCCCAGATTCAAAAGCTGGCCAATCGGCTCTTTTTGCCCAAGTGGCTGAATGTGGCTGTCATTGGTTCGGCGGGAAATCCCGCAGCTTTGCGTCAAATTATCCGCCAGCCGTTTTAATGTTTGCTAATTTTGTCTTTTCTCGGTATACTCAAAAGGCGAAATGTACCACCAGATGAAAGATAAAGAACAAAAAAATTCCACTGTTTCGATCTCTACTGCGACCATTTTCAAGGTGATAGCGATCGGTTTGGCGATGTGGTTCCTCTACTCGATACTGAATGTGATCGGAATTTTATTTGTGTCACTGATTTTTACAGCTGGTATTGCACCATGGGTAGATTGGCTTGAAGACAAAAGAATTCCAAGGGTGATTGGGACAACAGTTCTGTATGTGATAACCTTGTCTATTTTCAGCCTGGTTATTATTTTAATCATCCCGCCGGTGACCGAACAAATCGGCCAGATCACCTCGGTTTTTCCGGAGTATTATAATCGCATTTCGCAGGACGTCGAGGCATTGCGCGAAAGCGGCGGGGACAATGCCTTTGTGACCACGGTTCAGGAGGCGTTGCGCACTGTTAATGAAAACCTTGGCCGGGCCGCTTCCGGCATCTTCTCCAGCCTGGTTACGATCTTTGGTGGCTTAGCTTCATTCCTCAGTATTGCCGTGATCACTTTCTACCTTATGTTAGAACGCAATGGCATGAAGAAAATTATCCATGCTCTTGCGCCAGCGCAGTACCAGCCCTACCTCACCCACCTGGGCAATCGAATCACCTTGAAGTTGGGCTCTTGGCTGCGAGGGCAGCTGATGCTGGGATTGATCATCTTCGTGATTACTTACGTTGGTTTGCTGGTCTTGGGAGTGAAGTATGCTCTCGTGCTGGCGTTGATCGCCGGGATCCTGGAATTGATCCCCATCATCGGTCCCATCCTTAGCGCCATCCCCGCCCTTTTCCTGAGTTTTGCCGAATCACCGGCCAAGGCGCTGCTGGTACTGATACTCTATGTCGTGATTCAGCAATTGGAAAACCAGATCGTCGTGCCGAAGGTGATGCAAAAGTCGGTTGGCCTCAACCCCGTGGTGGTCATCGTCGCCATGCTGATTGGAGCTAAGCTTGGCGGCCTGCTAGGAATTATCCTGGCGATCCCGACGGCTGCGATCATCCAGGTTTTCTCCAGTGATTTTTTCGGGAGTCAGCGTGACAAAGACAATGCACTCGAATCAGAAAGCCAGCCAAGCTAAACCACCTGGCTCATTGGCCGTGGTGGCAACACCGATCGGTAATTTAAATGATGTCAGCAGGCGGGCGATCGAAACGCTGAGATCTGCAAACGCAATAATCTGCGAAGACACCCGGGTAACACGCAAACTGCTCAGCCATCTTGAAATTTCCGTTCCGCTCATCTCGCTTCATCATCATTCCGGCCGTGAAAAATACGAAGAAGTCATCGAAAAAATTGCTGATGGCGGAAATTTGGCCATGGTCAGCGATGCCGGTACGCCCGGCGTGTCGGATCCGGGAAATATGCTGATACGAAAATTAGTTGATTCGCTCGGTGAACGAGTGCGTATCACCGCTGTTCCTGGGCCGAGTGCGTTAACCGCCGCGCTGAGCATTTCCGGTTTGCCGAGCGACAGGTTTCTCTTCCTTGGCTTCTTGCCGCATAAGAAGGGAAGAGAAACGTTGTTTCGCAAAATTATTGAGAGCCAGGAAACGGTGGTATTTTTTGAGTCGCCGCACAGGATACTCAAAACATTGGAGCGCTTAGATCAGCTGATGACTCCAGAGCGGCCAATGGTAATCGTGCGCGAAGCTACGAAAATGTATGAAGAGCGAGTGGGCGAGACGGTGAGCGAGTGCCACAATCTTTTTCAGTCCAATCCGCAAAAAGTGAAGGGAGAATTCGTCGTCATAGTCGGTGTGGAGAATTGATAGGGAGCGGTAGACGGGGGGTGGTATTGCTGATAAGGTGAAATGGAAAGGGTAATGAACTGAGAGCAAATCAGTAAGCGGGTCTGCAGTCAGCGCGAAAACTCACATTCAAGAATATGAAAAAGAAGTTCTATATCACCACTCTTATGTACTATATTAACAACTTCGCACAGTGTCCCTGCGCTTCAAGTACGGGGCGAAATTTAGTTTTAACGGAATTTCTCCGTGTCTAAAAGGTTTTACATTACAACACCAATTTACTATGTTAATGACCGGCCGCACGTCGGCACCGCCTATACCACGATTGCGGCAGACGTAGTCGCCAGATGGCATCGTCAGCGAGGGGATGAGGTGTTTTTTCTGACAGGTACGGATGAGCATGGGGCCAAGGCCGCCGAAAGCGCGGCTAAAGCCGGAAAATCTCCTGAAGAATTCACCGCTGAAATCGCCCAGCTGTTTCAGCTGGCCTGGAAGAACCTGAATATCAAATACGACGACTTTATCCGTACGACGGAAAAAAGACACGCCCGTTCGGTGGAAAAATTTATGCAGCTTTTGAAGGATAACGACGCGATTTACAAAGGAACCTATGAGGGGCTCTACTGCGTCGGTTGCGAGAAGTTCATTACCGAAAAAGAACTGGTGGATGGCAAATGCCCCCTGCACAACCGCGTACCCGAGAAGATAAAAGAAAAAAACTATTTTTTTCGTCTGACAAAATACCTCGACACGGTGCGTCGCCTGATCGAAACCGACGAAATTGTGATTGAGCCGGTGGAGCGCAAGAAAGAAGCTCTAGGCCTCTTCCAGCAGGGTTTGGAGGATTTTTCGGTCTCGCGTGAAAAAGTGAAATGGGGCATTCCGCTTCCATTTGATTCGAAACAAGTGATTTATGTCTGGGTGGAAGCATTGCAGAATTATGTTTCTGCCATTGGTTACGGCGATGACATTGACCGCTTCCATCGATGGTGGCCGGTCGACGTGCAACTGATGGCCAAAGATATCTTGAAGTTCCACGCCATTTACTGGCCTGCTATGTTACTGGCGGTAGGGGAGAAAGCACCCAAAAAAGAATTTATTCATGGTTTTTTCTCGATCAACGGGAAGAAAATGGGCAAATCCTTGGGCAACACTATCGACCCCAACGACATGGTGGAGAAATTCGGGAGCGATGGCGCTCGCTATCTCCTTTTATCACAGTTTCCTTTCGGGCAGGACGGTGATATCCAGGAGTCGCGTTTTGTTGAGAAATACAATGCAGATCTGGCCAATGGCCTGGGCAATCTAGTCAGCCGCACGGCCAATCTGATGGAGAAATATGCTGTAGAAAATTCCATGACGGATCCGGGAATTGCCAGTGACAAAATCGAGGAAATTGAGTCGGCGATCCAGGAGCTGTCTTTGGAGAACGCGTTAAAGAAAATTTTCCAGCTGATAGCCGAAGTCAATAAATATCTCGATGCCGAGTCGCCCTGGAAAATGGACGACAGCCAGGCGGAAAAAAGAGCGGAGGTTTTACGGGATTGCGCCGCCAGAGTACGAAGGATCGCCCGGCTTGTCTATCCCTTTCTCCCTATCGCCAGTCGCAGAATCGAGCGTCAATTTTCGGAGTCGCTTGTAAAAAAAGAAGATCCTCTTTTCCCTCGCATTCAAGCATAATCCATGGCTATCTTCGATCTCATACTGCTGATTTTCCTTGGTGGCTTTATCGTACTTGGCTTTTTTACGGGTCTGTTTCAGTCGGCCGGAGCGATCATGGGATTGCTGGTCGGGTACTGGTTTGCCAGCCGCTATTATCAGTCGCTCGGAGATTTCTTTGAGCCGATACTTTTCGGGCATTCGGGACTGTCGAACTTGATCGCTTTTGTCTTTATTCTGATGCTGGTCGTCCATCTGATCGGATTGATGGTTTGGTTTTTTGCGAAGACGATGAAAATCTTGGAAAAGCATCCGTATTACCACCTGCTAAACCGGCTCGGAGGGGCGGTGCTGGGATTCGTCGAAGGGCTGTTTGTCATCGGAATCGTGCTGGTGGCGATAGAACAGATATCGCTTACTCCGGCGTTGGTTTCGGCGATGGCAAATTCCGCCTTGGCTCCTATATTTCTCCAGACAGCCGGACTGCTGGATTTTGTTTTGCCGGCGGCCTATTATGCTTTTGAGACTTTTGGGCCATGAGGTTGATAGACTCGCACGCGCATTTGAATTTTCGAGGTTTCCGAAAGAACCGGGAAGAGGTGATCGCTCAATGCATCGAGAGCGATATTCGCGTAGTCAACCCAAGTTCGCAGCTGACTACAAGTGAAGCGGCGGTAGAGCTGGCAAAGAAATACCCGGACTGGATGTACGCGGCTGTGGGATTTCACCCAGTCCATATCGGCGAACAGGAATACCGGCTGGGAGATTTTGACCGGCTGATCGCAAACAATCCACTTCTGGTACGGGCGATTGGTGAGATAGGTTTGGATTACTACCGTCTTCCGGAAAATGCCTCCAAGGCGCGGGAAATCGTCGCTGACCAAAAGATCGCCTTTCGGGAACTTTTAGGCCTTTGCTTGCAATATGACAAAGCCGCCATTATTCATTGTCGGGAAGCCTACGACGATCTGGCTGATGAAACAGCCGATCATTTTGAAAAAGGCCGGGGTGTTATCCATTGCTATCTCGGGAACCGCGCTCAGGCACGACGTTTTCTGGACCAGGGATTTCTGCTCGGTTTTACTGGCATTATCACCTTCACTGACGATGAAGAGCTTATTCAGGTGATACGTGAAACGCCTCTTGATCGCGTGCTGGTTGAAACTGACTCACCATATTTGGCGCCAGAGCCTGTCCGCCGGACAAAAAATACCCCGCTTAATCTGCATTATGTAGTGGCAAAGATCGCGGAAGTGAAACAGTTGCCCGTCGAAGAAGTAGCTCGAGCAACAGTAGAGAATGCCGAGAAGTTGTTTAGCCTGTAGTCAAAAATATCCATGTTTGTAGCAACCAAGATGGCTCTGGGTAACACCTTGAGCGTTTTCAGAAAATTTCGTGCCACTAGTTATGGCAATCCTTGTCATCACCGCCCAGAGCGAATTGGCGTGCCGGGCGATTAAAAAAACCACTCCTATGAGGGAGCGGTACTGACAATGATCAAGACGCCATCGCGAAGAAGAAGCTGACGCTTGAGGTCGGAGTCAATGTTGGTTTCAACGACGCGAGCCCGGACGAAATCTCGGTCAAAGATCACGCTGGCTGGCTTCACCCCTGGACTCGACTTCAAGAAATCCCTGACCTTCTCAGCGTCTTCAGCCGGATTGTCGCCGGCTTGGAGCCAGATGGTGGCTGTATCCAGCATTCGGTGCTGGAAGACCATCTCAGGTGCGATGTGGTCGGATGTTGTGGTTAACGACGAATATGTTCCTGCCGCGGTGAGTAGCAGGAACCCCATTAGGACAACCCCCTTCAAGTGCTTGCTCCAATCCTTAAAATGTACGGTACATCAATCCAATTCCCTGATTGATGCTGACATCCTACACTGTTCGCTTTTTTAACGCAAACGATATTTGCACATCTTCGTGATTTTTCCCCAAGCGCGTTGACTGGAAAGCGTCATTTACAGTAGAGTAAGAATACTGATGACTCGCGGTGTATTCAAGAAGTGAGAGGAACCATGTACATTTTCAGCGGATTGGTCTTCGGGCTTGGTGCCGCGTTTTTTTTCTGGAACACGGCGGAGTATGCGCTGGCCTTGATTGTCGGCACTTTCATCTTCCTGCTTTGTCTGCTGACACGGAACAGGAAAGGGGTTGGGCGCGCTTTTCTCATCGCAGGGCTGACTGGTGTCGTTTTCTGGTTTGTTACCAATCCAGCGTCCGCGGCCATCTACATGGCAGTAGTCTATCTCATGACAGTGGCTTTTCAGAACATGAACTGGGAAGCCGTCTCAGACATAAACCCCTTCGATATGTACTGAGGTCGCAAAGCAGAGACCTGGAATATCTAGCCCGGATCGCAAAAGGAGGGAATTCCATTTTGAACCAGAGGCAGGCAGAAGGACCGCATAGACAATGTGGTCCTATTTTTTTCCGCTTGCCAGTGAAGATGAATGTAGTCATACTGTACATATCTGAATTTTTCTATGTCCACACCCGTTATCATCGCTATTATCGTTCTCATGACACTGGGTTTTGCCGTGGTGATTAGCGTGCTGATTTGGCAGTTCCGGCGTTTGCAGGATGTCCAGAAGCGCGCCAGCGAAATGCAAAAAGATCCTTTTTCGCTGATCAACCAGAATATCCAGGGTATCCAGCAGCGCATGGATGAGAGCGCCCGATCCATGCAACAGGCCATGCAGAGTCAGTTTGGCCAAAGCGCGAAAATTATTCAGGACGTGACCGAACGGTTGACCAAGCTTGATGAAACCAACAAGCAGGTGCTGAATTTTTCCGGTCAGCTGCAAAACCTCCAGGACTTGCTTAAGAACCCGAAACAGCGAGGCGCGGTCGGGGAATACTATCTTGAGACCGTACTGAAAAATGTGCTTCCGCCTGGAAGTTATCAGATGCAGTATCCGTTCAAAGACGGCGAAATTGTCGACGCGGTCGTGAAAGTGAAAAACCTGCTTATCCCGATCGACTCGAAATTCTCGCTTGAGAATTATAACCGATTGGCTGAAACGCACGAGGAGTTGGAGCGCGAAAGGCTGGAAAAGGCTTTTGTCAACGATTTGAAATTGCGGATCCAGGAGACTGCCAAGTATATCCGCCCGGCCGAAGGCACGATGGAGTTTGCCTTCATGTTCATCCCGTCCGAGGCAATTTACTACGATCTGCTCATCAATAAAGTCGGCGCGGTCAAGGAAAACACCGAAAACCTGATCCAGCGCGCCGCCGGAAAATACAAGGTCATTATTGTTTCACCGACGTCGTTTTTGGCGTATCTGCAGACGGTTCTTCAGGGTTTGCGTGCTTTGCAGATTGAAGAATCGGCCAAGGAAATCCGCAAAAACGTGGAGCAGTTAACGCGCCATCTGGCATCGTACGAAAACCACTTCACCCGGGTGGGCAACCATCTTGGCACGACAGTCTCGGCCTATAACACGGCTCGCAAGGAATTTAGCAAAATCGATAAGGACGTGATGAGAATTACGGGGAAAGATTCGGGAGCTGAGGGTGTATTGTTGGAGAAGCCGGAGGAGGGGGAGGGGTAGTAAGTAGTAGCTAGTTAATTTGTTATTGGATAATTGGTTGATTGGGCAATAGCGGGCAGTGAGCTTGGGCCAACAATTATTCGTTGGTCTACGAATGACTTAAATACATGAGGTGTTTATGACCAATACAAAGCAGACAACACTCAATCCCAATACCATCCGTCATCTTCAGAATTACATAGCCGCAAAGGCAGAAGAACGCGGTTTTGCTGATGAAACATTGCATGAACGGCTGGTGTTGTTGATGGAAGAAGTGGGCGAGTTGGCCAAAGCCTGTCGCAAGGTGTCTCATATGAATGTGGATGTTAATCGTGAAATTCACAACCATGTCGGTGAGGAGATCGCTGATGTTTTGAACATGATCTTCGCCGTGGGGATTGAATTGGGAGTTGATATTGAAAGTGAATTTCTGGACAAAGAATCCGAAGTGGATAAACGGCACTATCAGCGCGTCGAATCTCATCAATAACAATCGAGTCATGCCGATAGTAAGGATTGATTACGATAACAAGCTTGTTAAACAGGACGAAGTTGAGAAATTGGCCAGGGCAGTGAAGGCAGTGGTGGCTGATAGTACGGGCATTCCCGAGGTCTATGTTTATGCTGATTGTCATGATGTGACCATTGATATCGCTCCCATAGAAATCTTTGTTGAAATGAGCCGGGAAAAGATACTGGATCTGGATGAGCTTTTCACCGCAACGCGAAATAAACTTTCTAAGTGGAAGCAGAAGAATAATTTCGAGCATCCAATTTCACTGACAATCATTCCCATGAACTGGAAGTTTGAAGTTGGTATATAATATACAATCAATGTTTATCAAGACCCTCCAAGACTGTCCGGAATTCACCGCCGGGGATAACACTATCCTGCGCGAGCTTTTACATCCTGACAAAGACGATCTCAAACTTCGCTACAGTCTGGCTCACGCGGTCGTCAAACCGGGAAAGACGTCCTACGCCCACAAACTCAAAAGCTCCGAAGTGTATTACATTCTCGAGGGAGAGGGGATGATGCATATTGGCGATGAATTCGCTGCAGTCGGCTCGGGACAAGCTATCTACATTCCGCCCGATACAAAACAATATATCCAGAATACTGGCGCCAAGGATTTGGTTTTCCTTTGCATCGTTGATCCGGCCTGGCGCAAGGAGGATGAGGAGGTGTTATGACAGATGCCATCATTTGTTTGGGAAACACTTTTCTCAATCAGCAAAAAATTGAACAGATGAGATTGAGGACTGAAAAGTCGTCTGAGCTTTACAAAAAGCGACAACGGAAAATTATTTTCACGGGTGGGTATAGAACGCGGAAAGATCTTTCTGAAGCAAAGTTCATGGCGGATTACGCGCTGAGCCTTGGCGTTCGTCCTGAGGATCTCCTTCTAGAAGAGCAAGCCAACACGACCATCGGAAATGCCGTGTATTCTCGAAAAATCATGGAAAAGCATGGCTTGGATTCAGCCATAGTTGTCACCTCCCCCCATCATTTGAGACGCAGTAGCTTTATTTTTGAAAAGATAATGCCTGAGAAAAAACTGAGTTTCGAAAGCTGCCGAAGCAACCTGCGCTTTATTGACTATTGGCCAGCCTACTACAAAGAGATACGCTTTTTAGTAAAAATGAAAATTTTTGGTATTGACATAACAAAAACATAACCTTTAGCTCTATTCATCAACAAACTCAGTTTTCGTCGCAGGTTTTACCCAAATAACGAATAGAGATTAATTTTTTCGAGTACAGTATAGAGAAGCGCTCCCATGAAGGAGCTAGCCAGGGTGAACAATGGCCATGCGATCAACTGAGCACCCCTCTTCCCTTGGCGGTATCGTATTAATCCGGCAATGATTATCGCTGAGTCCGCCAAACCCACTAAACTGAGTAGGACGCCTACTTGCCGTATCCGGAAAGTGGGCAGCAACAACATAAGAAGAAAAGCCGCTACAATCACTCCACACGCAAACAATAGAGGTTTCCTCAAAAGGTCCTTCCATCCTTTCCCTTTTTGATACGAATGGAGCCATACGATTGCTACTACGATGTGAAGAATTGTGAGCAGTCGTATAACAGGTTCAGTTATTCCGTCTAAGCCCGATATACCTGAACCCAGGAATATAAAAAGCAGCAGACTAATGAACATGCCTATGTAAAAAGCCATTTTTTGAATATTAATACTAAACACTACTGCATACTATACATAGTACATCAGGTTATGCTGATATTCCAGAAACTATGGCTCAATACTTTTGTAACTTCGAAACACAATACTTGCTCTCTGCGCGTCATAGTGTATGATATATGTATATATTTTAATAATTTTGCCCATGACTACCCAGGATCTTGAAACCATCGTTACATACATAGTGGATCAAGGGTTGAAAGCGATCCACGCCAATACGGACGAACGTGACCTGCTCCTGGACTATATGGGGATCTTCACCAAGAACAATGAAGAGTATTTACAGATGGTGAGTGTGGTAAAGACTCTGGGAGTACCGGCTGACAAGGTAGCAACGACTTCAGGAGTTACGTATATATTGAATGAGCCGATCGTGACCGTAGCCGGCTCTCTCAAAGCGCTAAAAGTGAGAAAATACGATCCAAGCAGGCTTCAGCGCGGCGCGCCGGATTTCCAGGTGGAAGACTTCCAAGCGTTTAAGGAAAAATATTTGTCTCAGGGTCATAATTTTACTCTGATGGTGAGGAAGGAATTCGAAGCGCTGGAGCTCAAAGGGGAAGACGTGTTGGTGTATTTCCCGAATATTTTGTTTGAAGAGAGACAGCGCTAGAATTGAGCATAAGCCAGGAAAAACAACCATTTTATTTTTTTGAAGACGCAAATTGAGTTTTGACGGAATTGACCTTCGCGCGGATTTACCGATCTTCTGATAACTAGCGATGACTTGTCCTTATAATTGGTTTCACAAAATAAGGCAGTGGAATATTGCTGAATCTGGTTATATAGTAACCACAGAAATCAAATATTTTGTTTAATATTAGCCATTATTTGACATTAGGCTTGATTATTTAGAATAATTCGTGTAGTATGTGGGCGAATCATATGGGATGAGCTTATTTTTCCCCATATCTGTAACATCATTTATTAGTGAAAACGATGCCCGACTCGACCCTGCAATCCGTCTCAAAAACTGAGAAAAATTTGGAAGAGAAGATCCTCCAGGCGAAAGAAAACGCTGAGAAAACTTTAAGCGGCTTTGAACGAGAACAGAAAATACGGCTGGAAAACATTGCCGAAGAGATACAGCCCGAAGTCGAATCATTGAAGAAAAAAGCCTTGGCCGAAGCGGACAAGCGCGTCAAAAAACTCCAAAGCGAGCATGAAACGCTCCAGCAAGAACTCGAATCAATCAGTGAGACTCAAATAAACGAATCGGGCAAGCAAATTGCCGAACAGCTGATCGGAGGAAAAGGATAATACTTCATGGCCGTCGCCGAATTACGCAAATTAGGGATTATCGGATTGCAGAGCGAACAAACTGCGGTGCTTGGCGCCCTGCACGAATTCGGTAAATTTCAGATTATCCGACAGGGCGAAAATGACATCGACGAATCGGTCAGCCAGCATGAATATGCCTTGGCGCAGTTAAAATTTACGCTGGATTTTATCCATCGCTACAAAGCTGAGGAGAAGCTGTCTTTTCGCGAGAAAATGCACCGAGCATTGACCAAAGGCCTCCGGGTTAACAAGCAAGAGGTCGAGCGGATTGTGCGAGAATTTGATTACAAAAAAGTTGTTCAGAGGGCCGAGAAACTCGAGTCCAACATTAATTTAGCGCAGAGTCACGTCCATAATTTGGAAGGAGAAATAGCAGAACTAGAACCGTGGCGCAATTTGCGTGGCGCGCCCAGACAAGACAGTCAATCAGTTACAATACGATTTGGCGTCGTTTCCAAAGAACGTTATGAGTTGTTATCGGCGGCTGTCCAGTCGCAGAACCTGGCCGCGGAAGTCGTGCCGGTTGACCAAAGCGACAAAGAAGTCCGTGCCATGATCGTATATCACGCTGAGGCTAAGAAAGCAGTCGAACCGCTCTTAGTGGAAGCAAGTTTCAGCGATGTCGTCTTGCCGGAAATTTCTTCACCTCCCGCGGAAGCAATAGAGTTAAAACGCAAAGAGATTGAAACTATACACAATCAAATTTCTGCTTGGAAGGAAGAAGCCGAGGCGCTTTCGAAGGATCAGCCAAGTCTGCAAATACTTTTTGACCATACTTCCTGGATGAAAGTTCGGGCGGAGGCATCACTCCAAGGTTTGCGCAATCAGAAA
>JAUYLJ010000058.1 GCA_030699685.1 bacterium
GAGCCCTGGACACGATTCTTGATCGGGGAGAAGACGGCGAAGTGTATAATATCGGCACTGCGTACCGAAAGACCAACCTGGAACTGACGCAACTCGTGCTCGAATTGATGGGGTTGAACGAAGATTCAATCGAATACGTGCCAGACCGTCCCGGTCACGATCTTCGTTATGCCGTCAACAGCGAAAAGCTGCGGCAGCTGGGCTGGGCGCCGGAGCTGGATTTTGAGCAAGGACTCAAAGAGACTGTTGATTGGTACAAGGAAAACGAATCCTGGTGGAAGCGGCTGAAGAGCGGGGAGTATTTGAAGTACTATAGGAAACAGTATGGGAGCGCCTAGTGTTTACTTAGTTTTTAAATGTCTAATGATTTGTTAATTAGAGAACTAGTTAATTAGTTAATTGGGATTATGCATAATAACCAATTAACCAATCAACCAATCAACTCTTGCTCTGATTCATCAAACTGGAATATTCAGCGGCTGCGCCTTTATTTATCCGGAAAACAATGAATGTACTTCTCCTCGGCCATAAAGGAATGCTCGGCAGCGCTTTGGCGCGGGAGCTTTCGAAGCATGAATTAACAGGCTGGGACCGCTCGGACATTGATATTACGAAAAGCGAAACAACGAAGCGCGTTGTGGAAGAAAAGCCGGATTTGGTTATAAATGCCGCGGCTTTTACCGATGTTGACGCCTGCGAGACGCGCTACGAAGAGGCTCGGGCGGTGAACGCGTTAGGCGTTCAAAACATCGCTCAAGCTTGTACTCAGCTTGGCATCCCGATCGTTCATATCAGCACGGACTATGTGTTTGACGGGGAGTCTCAGGAGGGATATGCCGAGAACGATCAACTGAGTCCTTTGAACAAATACGGCGCCAGCAAGGCCGAAGGAGAACGACTCCTCCAGCAGACGACCGATAAATTTTATCTTATCCGTTCATCCAGTCTCTTTGGCCCGAACGGAAAAAATTTTGTCGATACAATTCTCCAGAAGGCTGAAAAGGGTGAAGTTCTGTCCATCATTGAGGACCAAGTGATGAAACCGACGTATTCCGTTGATTTAGCCCGGGCTATCGTCAGCTTGATTGAAGACAAAGCTGATTATGGTACGTATCATCTCACGAACGAGGGTTCGGTCAGCTGGTATGACTTTGCCGTAATTTTTTTGAAAATTGCCGCTTTGTCTGTTGGCGTGAAGCCGGTTAGTGCGTCACAATACCCGAGACCGGCAAAAAGGCCGAGGTGTTCGATTCTCAATAACACCAAAAGACCGCCGCTACGGCATTGGTCTGATGCCGTCACTGAGTATATTCGCCGCCGTTCAGGGAGTAAATAGTATCTGTCGCCAAAGAGAGTTTTTCCTAGTGGCGGTGAGCCACAGGGAGTTGTTGGCGTTCTCAGCCGTCTTCAAACCCTCGACATTTTCGACCAAAGAAATCATTTTTCGCTGGGAGCCTACCGAATCTATTGGTACCACTGATAGGCTTGAACCCTGCAGGATGAAAATATACGGTAAATCAGAGATTTGCCCGGCTTGTAATATCGGATCGCTGACGCGCGTGATGAGGTTGCGTTCCTCTGTGGCCGGATTCACCAGCCACACCTCGAAGCTCCCGTAGCTTACCAGCCTATTTTCATCAACTAACCAAAATGCCTGAGAACCGAGAGAGTTATGCCGTGATATTGAAAAATCATCCTGATTGAGGCGGATAAAATATATGCTCTCATCATCATGGTTAACGACGGTGAGAATATCATCGCGAAACGAGCTCAGTTCGTAATTTTGCAGTGGCAGGGGAGCTATCTCAGTGACGGACTGATCATTTATCGAGGCGCGTGATATGACACTGGCATTGGGCTGGCTGCTGAGGGTATATATTGATCCAGAAGCGATTAGAAAATCAGTTATGGCGTTCCCGCTGCAATTCAGAGGGGCGCTGGCCGGATCAATCTCAAGACGGCATATTTTTCCGTCGAGCAGCGTCACTATGGAATTTTCCGAAACGAAGGCGGATTTAGACGGAACTGAGGTAAACTGGGGCAAGGGACGAAGCGAGTTTCCAGACTGATCAATTACCGCGATAATTTCTTCCTCACCCTCACGGTAGGCGACAAGAATCTGATTAAACTCCGATGCCAGTATTTGCAGATTTGCCCCTTGCGTCATTTCCATGATTTCCCCGGTATTCAGATTGATTCGATGGAGAATCGCCGTAGTTTCCGTTGATTCGACGAAATACCCCCGGTCCTGAGTGTCGAGATGGAATTGAGAGATTGACCGATCAGAAATCAGTTGCGGAGAGTTGCTGGAAAAAAGCTGGAGATCTGAAACCAGGGTGACTTCGCCTTTCGTGACCGTCAGATTGCTTTCCCAAGGTATATATCCTTCTTTCTCAACCCGAACCTGGTATGTTCCAGGAAGCAATCGTGAGATTGTTGAAGGTGTTTTTTTCTGCTGCGGTTGCCCGTTGATTGACACTAACGCGTCCTTGGGCTGGCTGTGAATGGTTAATACTCCGGTTTTTATCACCCTGTTCCTGGAGGTGTCGTAGCGATATCCAGCAGTATAGAGCACCAATATTGGAGCGCTAATCAAAAAAACCGCTATAAAACTGATATAAAGTATGCGTCGGATTCGACGAGTCATTTTTTGACGACTTTGAAGTTCCTTAGTACAATACTCTGGTGGAAACTTCCACTATTTTACACGGTAACGAACGCAGTAGCAACCAAGCCTATGGAACGCCTTGTTATTGAAGGGGGGCAGCCGCTGAGCGGCGATATTGCGGTGGGTGGCGCAAAAAACGCCGCGTTGAAAGTGATCGCCTCCACCCTTTTGACCAATCAGCCTTGCCGCATAGAAAACGTCCCCGTGATTGAGGACGTAAAAGTGTTGTTGGAGATCTTGAGTCAAATGGGAGCCACGGTTGAAGCGGTGGATGAACACGCGTATACCATTTCTTCAGCCGGGATTACTGACCCAAAACTGCCCTTGGATCTAGCTAAAAAACTTCGCGCGTCTATTGTTCTGCTGGGGCCGCTCTTGGCACGCTTCGGTGAGGTGGAATTTCCTCATCCTGGCGGGTGCGTGATAGGCCAGCGTCCCATCGATATCTTCCTTGACGGTTTCCGCAGTTTAGGAGTGGAGGTGACCGAAACGGAAACAGGGTACCATTGCAAGGCAAAAAAACTTCAGGGATCCAATTTTGTTTTTCCGCGAATCAGCGTGACCGCCACTGAAACGCTGATGATGGCCGCTTGCCTGGCTGAAGGGCAGACCGTGCTGAAATTCGCTGCCTGCGAACCGGAAGTGGAGTACCTAGCCGAATATTTAAACCAGCGGGGAGCTAAAATTAAAGGCGCCGGGACCCACACGATTACCATTACCGGAGTTGAAGAGATGAAGGGCGGCGATACGACCGTCATACCCGATCGGATCGAGGTGGGTACATTCGCGATGCTTGGAGCGGCTACCCGTAGCACCCTGACGATCCATAATTGCGAACCGGATCATCTGGCCGTGCCATGGAAAATTCTCCATCAGGCCGGAGTGAAATTTGAGCTTGGCTCGGATTCAGTCAGTATCCTTCCCTCGGAAACTCTTCGGGCCGTAAATTTGGTCACGCATGAATACCCGGGCTTCGTTACCGATCTCCAGGCCCCCTTTACCGTGCTGATGACCCAGGCGGAGGGCCACAGCCTGATTCATGAGACGATATATGAAGGCAGGCTCTTCTATGTGGACAAATTGAATAAACTTGGCGCGAACATCATCTTATGCGATCCGCACCGGGCGGTAGTGATGGGGCCGTCAAAATTGTTTGGTGGAAAGATTGAAAGTCCTGATATTCGCGCGGGAATCGCCATGGTTATCGCCGCGTTGGTGGCCGAAGGCAAAAGCCAGATTGAAAACGTGTATCAGATAGACCGCGGATACGAAGCTATTGACGCCAGATTACAGGCCCTTGGCGCAAAAATTCATAGGGAAAAAGAAAGCGCATGAACGAAACTACAAACCAGAAATACACGAGACCGAAACCGGCCTGGCTTCGCTTGGCGTTTATCTATGTAATAATTTTCGTCGTTGCGCTATCATTCGCCGTTGGGTATTTAGTTGGAGCGGTTCGTCCGAATTCTTCCTTGCAAGTGTTCACTGATATCGTGGATGAGGCGCCAAGCCAGCTCGATGATAAGACCGTTGATTTCAGTTTGTTTTGGGATATCTGGAATTCTCTGAAGGACGGTTATCTTCGCCAGCCGATCAGCGAACGAGACGCGTTTTACGGATCTCTCAAAGGCATGGTCGCGTCACTCGACGACCCGTACTCCACCTTTCTGGATCCGGCTGAAACGAAAGAGTTTGATAGTGAGATCAATGGTCAGTTTGAAGGCATTGGCGCTGAGATTGGCCTGAAGGATGAACGTATTGTTATTATTGCTCCACTGCCAAACTCGCCAGCCGAAGAAGCGGGAGCCAGGGCTGGTGATGTCATTGAGACTATCGACGGCCAGACGACGATTGGTATGTCAGTAGACGAGGCCGTGCATCTGATCCGTGGCCAGAAAGGCACTGCTGTTGAGCTGGTTGTGCTCCGTGAAGGAAGCGAAGAAGTGATTGAGCTGACTATTGAGCGGGATACCATCACTACCACCAGCGTCTCTTGGAGAATGATCGATGACACTATTGCCTACGTTTTGGTGACTAGTTTTTCGGCCGACACCTTGGATCAATTCAACCAGGCGATCACCGAGCTTCTTGTGGAAGAACCGGCGGGGTTTATTCTTGACCTTCGGGGAAACCCTGGAGGATTTCTGGATGTGGCGGTTGAATTCACCGGGGAATTCATAGACGGCCAGGTCGTGGTGATAGAGAAGTTCGGGGAAGGGGAGCAAATTGAGCACAGCTCAGAGAGACCTAGCCGATTGCCTGATATAGACACCG
>JAUYLJ010000002.1 GCA_030699685.1 bacterium
GTTCGTACCCAGGAAAACATTACAGGCGGGCGTGAAAGCCGAGGAAATGCATGAAGCGATCGACCTGGCGTACGACAAGGTCGAAAGGCAGTTGATAGAACACAAGGAGAAATTCAAAAGCCGAGTTCGGGTGGCGCAGCGCAAAAGAGAATAAGAGTAATCAGTAGAACATCGCGCTATCACCATTATGTTGCTGCCGCGACGCTTGATTTAGGAGTTTGATTTGTGCTGAATTGCGTGCTACAATAGTTGCTCGTTTGCCTGAAATCATTAGCACAAAGACGCTCTGAATGAGCACGGTAAAACAGGAAATAGAAAAATTTCGAACCAGTCCATGGTCTCTGGTAATCACCAGGGGATCCGACGTGTTATTGCGTTCCAACATGGCGGGTATCCACCCCTTGGCGCAATCCATCTCCCATCTGGGTGAAGAGCTGAGTCGCTCCATGGTCTGGGATCGGGTGATTGGCCGGGCGGCGGCGTTTTTGATCGTGCACGGCGGCTTCCGAAAAGCCGCCACCCCGATAGTAAGCAAACCTGCTTTAGAAATACTGAGAAAATATAAGGTGCCAATCACGTATCTGTATCGGGTGGAACGGATTCTCAATACCGCCCAGTCCGATATCTGTCCGATTGAACGGTTTTCACTGGACGCCGACACGCCGGAACAATTTATTAAACTCTACAAACGCCGATATGTCGTTACTGCTTAAAATCTTTGGCGACGCCAATAAAAAAACAGTAGGAAAACTCCAAAGCGAGGTAGAAAAGATTAACGCTCTCGAAGAGCAACTTGCCGCGCTTTCGGATCAGTCGCTGAAGTCTAAAACCGGAGAATTTCGCGATCGTCTGAAAAAAGGAGAAGCTCTTGACCGGCTTTTACCCGAAGCCTTTGCCGTCGTTCGCGAATCAGCCAAGCGCCACTTGGGAATGCGCCACTACGATGTTCAATTAATAGGCGGCATGGTACTTCACCGCGGACAAATCACGGAAATGAGGACCGGTGAAGGAAAAACATTGGTGGCGACCCTGCCGCTCTACTTAAACGCCCTGGAAGGAAAAGGAGCGCATTTGGTCACGGTCAATGATTATTTGGCGCGCCGCGACGCCGTCTGGATGGGGCCCGTCTACCATCATCTGGGGTTGAGCGTGGGTTGTATCCAGCATGACTCAGCCTATGTCTATGATCCCGAAGTCGAAAACGACGACGAGAGTCTTCGGTTTATGCGTCCGGCCGAGCGATCAGAAGCGTACCGAGCGGATATCACCTATGGCACGAATAACGAATTCGGCTTTGATTATCTTCGCAGCAACCTAGTCAACCACCTAAATGACAAGGTCCAGCAAAACCGGCATTACGCCATCGTCGACGAAGTCGACAGTATCCTGATTGACGAAGCGCGCACGCCGCTGATCATCTCAGCGCCGGCAGAAGAGTCGGGCGATCTTTACAGAAAATTCGCGCAGCTGATTCCCAAGTTGAAGGAAAACGAAGACTATAACGTCGATGAAAAGATGCGCGCAGCCACGTTGACCGAAGCCGGTATTAAGAAAATGGAAGAGTGGCTTGGCGTTTCCAATATTTACGTCAGCGGCGGGATCGAGCAGGTTCATCATATCGAACAAGCGCTCAAAGCGCACACGCTTTATAGAAAAGACAAAGATTATGTCGTTCGCGAAGGAGAAGTGATCATCGTAGACGAGTTTACCGGCCGGCTGATGCAGGGTCGGCGTTACGCGGAGGGATTACACCAGGCGATCGAAGCTAAAGAGGGCGTGGAAGTGAGGCAGGAAAGCCGGACTCTGGCGACGATAACGTTTCAAAACTTTTTCCGGATGTATGAGCGTCTGGCTGGCATGACCGGAACCGCGGCCACGGAAGCGGAAGAATTTTCAAAAATCTACGGGCTCGAAGTGGTGGTGATACCGACGAACAAGGCGATGATACGGAAAGACAACGGCGACTTGATTTACAAGAATGAAGAAGCGAAATACCGGGCAGTTATCGAGGACGTCAAGAGAAATCAACAAGCCGGCCGTCCGGTTCTGGTCGGCACGATTTCAATCGAGAAGAACGAGTTGCTTGGCCAGATGATGGAGCGCGAGGGGATTGCGCATGAGGTGCTGAACGCCAAACAGCATGATAAAGAAGCCAGGATCATCGCCCAGGCTGGTCGATCCGGATCAGTCACCATCGCCACTAATATGGCCGGACGCGGCGTCGATATCGTTCTGGGAGGTAGCCCGGCTGACGCGACGGAAGCGGAAAAAGTCAAGCAGATGGGCGGACTCTACGTGATTGGCACCGAGCGTCATGAGTCGCGCCGGATTGATAACCAGCTGCGAGGAAGGTCGGGCCGTCAAGGAGATCCCGGAGAGAGCCGTTTCTATGTCTCGCTGGAAGACAACCTCATGCGCATCTTCGGTTCGGACAAGATCAAAGGATTGATGGAGCGGCTTGGTCTTCCTGATAACGTGCCGATAGAGAATCGTATGATTTCGCGCTCGCTCGAAACGGCGCAGAAGAAAGTGGAGGGCCACAACTTTGATATTCGCAAACGTTTGGTCGAGTACGACGATGTCATCAACAAGCATCGTGAAGTGATGTACAAGAAGCGAGATGAGATACTTGGCGCGGCCGAACATGAAGGGGAGCTGCGCGAGAAGATTTTCGAAATGATTGATGGCGAGATCGAGCAGGTGGTGCTGTTTCACACGGCCGATGAGAACGTCAGAAAATGGAATCTGAAGGAAATTGCTGAAGTCTGCACGGCCATGTTCGGACATGCCGGAGATATTCTGGAGAGACTGGAGAAAGTAGTGAAAGACGCTGGTGATAAGCTGCAGGTGGCGCAACTTAGGACTGAAATAATCAACCAGTGCACCGAAATAGCCAACGGCGCTTATGATCGCCTGATTCAGCAAATCGGAGATCCTCGGCTTATGCACCAGGTTGAGTTGAGCGTGATCTTGCGAAGCATGGATGTCTTATGGATGGAGCATCTAGAGCAAGTTGATTATCTGAGACAGGGGATAGGTCTTCGGGGCTACGGCCAGCGCGATCCGCTAATCGAATATAAAAAAGAGGCCTACGAGCTTTTTTCTCAATTGATGAATAGTATTCAGAGCCAGGTGGCCTACAGCATTTTCAAGACGGGTCAGGCCAAAGAGATGGCTCCCAGTCAGCTGAGAGCTCAGCGACTGATCGAGTCCGGCCCTTCAAAAACGATGACTGAAGGCCGTGGCCAGTTTCAGCAGATCCAGCGCTCTTCCGGCCAGCCGTCCGGCAATCAATCCTCGCTTAGCACAACCATCGACGCTCAAGTGACGAAACCCGGTCCGGTTTCGGGGACGGTTGTGAAAGAAGGCAAGGTCCGGAAAGATTCAGGCGAGAAAATAGGCCGCAACGATCCTTGTCCGTGCGGATCGGGAAAGAAATTTAAAAAGTGCCATGGGAGATAGCTGATTGTCACGAGTAACAAATGGAAATCCGTATTATTGAAAAACCGATATCGCGGGATGAATTACGAAGCCTGGCCCAAGAAGGTTTTGGGGAAATGGTGAAGGTTGTGGTTGATATTGAAAAAGGCATCATGGCTGCGGGCGGTGAGTTGCACGCTGACGAAGAAGCCGTGCTGTTAGAAGGAGGTTCGGAGCCAAATAATCTCTGGGGGATTAATTTGTATCCCGGAATTCCGGACGATACTTGGTTGGAATTTAATTCGATGATCAACATTCGCCCCAGCCAAAATAATCGTTCCAGAAGCGTGGAAAACGAAGAAACCCAAGCTCAAATAAAAGGCATTGTTGACAGACTCGTCACGGCTAAAGAATGAATTTTCAACATGCTCAGCACTCCCAAGGGAAGTGGCAGCAACTGACTCTAGCGGAACAGCTGGGAAATATTGGCGGCGAGGTGAGCCGGGCGGCGAAACAAAAAGGAAAAAACGAATTTCTCTTCAACGCGGCCGGCGAGCGAGCGCTTGAACTTTTTGATCTGACTATTGGCGACAAAAGATGGAGTCATCGGCTGAAAGAACTGTCGCGCGCCAGGGAGTTGTTTTGTGACACGGCTTTCGGCAATCAGGAATACAATGCCACGTTGGAGCATTTAGTCCAATATTTTGACGCATTTGCGCTGAAAGCCAGGCGGGATAAACAATATCATTTCAAAAGAGGATAGAGGGTATGGGCGCTCAGGCATCATCAAAAAGTTTTTTCAAACCAAAACACGGTCAAATTGATTTCTCCAAATCGCGATGGGCGCCGGTAGTCAATTGCGTTGTCTGTTTCCGGAAAAAGATCCTTATCGTTCAGAGAAGCCGGGCCTTGCGTTACTATCCTGGACTCTGGAACGGCATCTCGGGATTTTTAGACGACCGGAAGAGCCTGGAAGAAAAAGCGTTGGAAGAGCTAAGCGAAGAAGTCGGATTGGAAAAAAATCAAATCGTAAGTTTCCGTCGCGGTGAAATATTTGACCAGGACGCGCCACGCTACTCCAAAACCTGGATTGTGCATCCGGTGCTGGTCAAAGTGAAGACGGACGAAGTACGCTTAGACCCGGAAGCGCAGCGCTACCGCTGGGTCAGTCTGACCGAAGCTCGACGACTAGAACTGGTGCCCGGCTTCGACAAAGTGCTTAAAAACCTTTCACACTGGATATTATGAAGAATTTTATTCAAGAAGCAAAAAAACTCATTGATCAGTATCACAGCTCCGAGCACAGGGTTGGGGCGGTGCTGCGGTCAAAAGACGGGACCCTTTTCAAAGGTGTAAGCGTGCAAGGGCAGAAGCTTAACCTTTGTTCGGAATGGGCGGCCATGACCCAGGCATTGATGGCTGGTGCGGAAATTGATCTGGCCGTCGCCGTTTTTAAAAGCGTTGAGGGGGAATACAAGATTTTCGCACCCTGCGGTATTTGCCGCGAGTTGTATATAAGCTATTTCCCAAATGCCAAGGTGATTATCAGCGATACTGAAGCGGTTGAAGCAGTGAGTTTGCTCCCGCACGCCTGGATAAAAAAAAGCGGCACATGATAGAATACGAGGTAAAATTTCTCGATATCAATCCTGAGAGTATCCAGCAAAAACTCGAAACGATAGGAGCGAATAAGCTTGGAGAATACTTTTACCGTAGCCGGGTATTCGATTATTCTGACTGGCGCCTTGATCGTGAACACTCTTGGCTGCGTTTGCGGGACGAGGATGGCAGAACAACTTTATCCTTTAAAAAGCGGTTGGGTGTCAGAGGAAGCGACGGAAAATCGAATGACGCGGGGATGGAAGAGATCGAAATTATTGTCAGTGATTTTGACTCGGCAGCTTCTCTAATCCAGGCCCTTGGTTTTGTCGAAAAACATTTCGTTGAAAAGAAACGCCGCCGATGGCAGAAGAACGGAGTAGAGTTTGATATAGACATTTACCCGGAAATCCCGCCTTTTTTAGAAATCGAAGCTCATGACTGGGAGCAAATTGACACGGCGATACGCTGGCTCGGTTTGAATCCAAGTGATAAAAAGATTTTTTCCGCCAACCAAGTTTTTGCCTTGTATGGCTTTGACGTCAAACAGTACATACGTATCGCTTTTGACGGGCTTATAAAACGAAAATAGAGTCATGGCATTTCTTGTTAGACCATCAGAGCAATACCGTGAGAGTTTTACGGAAGCGGTGAAGGAATTTTATGCTGAAGAAGGAGAATACCACATCAATCTTTCCGAAATACAAGATCACTTCTCAGGATTCCTTCAGAGGATTGAAAACTGGGAGAAAGGAATTGATTTACCCGAGGGCTATGTCCCGGCCACTGTTCTTTGGTTGGTCGACGACGATGAATATATCGGGCGAGTCAGTATTAGGCATCGTCTAACTGATGAGCTGCTGCGAGGGGGCGGCCATATTGGCTATGATATCCGACCCACGAAACGAAAGCGGGGATACGGCACCAAAATTTTGGCTTTATCCTTGCCGGAAGCGCGACGTTTGGGGATAAAGAAAGCCTTGTTGACTTGCGACGATGACAATACTGCTTCGGCAAAAATCATCGAGAAAAACGGCGGCGTGATGGAGAACAGAGCTGATTTTCATGGTAAGCTGAAACGCAGATATTGGATTAGCTTAGGTTAAGAAAAGGGCATGGATGACTATTATGTACATCTTCCTAAAAAACGAATGGGCGCTGGAGTCTTGCTGTTTAATCGCGCGGGGGAACTACTCATCGTCAAACCTAGCTACAAAAATCACTGGTCTATTCCTGGCGGGGTAGTAGAGGTCGATGAGTCTCCAAAAGCAGGATGTATTCGTGAAGTGAAGGAGGAAACGGGTCTAGACTTGCCTAATCTGGAATTTCTTTGCGTAGATTATTGCGGCGCCAATGACGTAAAAAACGAGAGTCTTCAGTTTGTCTTTTCCGGTGACGTCTTAAGCCGGAAGCAAATTTCCTCGATACGTGTTGACGGCAAAGAAATTATCGACTATCAATTTGTCCAAATTAAAAATCTAGAAAAGTATTTAGCCAAACGCAAGAATCTTTGGCGGCGGCTGCCCAAATGCCTAGAAGCTCTTAAAAAAAATACTTTTGTATATTTAGAAAATGGAGAGTAATGTAAAAAAAGCGGATCGATTTTTAGTAGAAGCATTTCAAACAAATGCCAGCTACAGCTTTAGCGATCCCCAGATTATGATATTGCACAGCAGGTTAGTAAGGGATTTTGCATTCCAGATAGCAAAAGGAATTGACTGTGACTCGGAATTATTAGAAATTATGGCGTTGTGGCATGATATTGGAAAAACATATAATGCAAAACCAGATGTTTTACGAAAAAAACATAATGAATTGGGGTATGAAGTTACACGGAATATTCTTTTCGAAATAAAGATATCAAAGAACAGGAAACAAAATTTGATACAATTTCTCAAAGCAAGATCTCATTCTATTGAAAGTACAATTGTAAAAGACGCGGACATTCTTGCTTTTTTTGCAGATCTTCATTTGCAAAAAGCTTTGAAAACATGGGCGGACGCGAACAACATTGAGAACGAGCTGCAAAGAAAAGCAGATAAGTTTTATGATTTACAACTTCCCGAAAGTAAACGGTTAGCGGAGAAGTTATATCAAAAAATGAAGAGTCGTTGGGGTTTAAAATAATTCATTATGCCGAAACAACGCTTTACCCTTATTCCCGAAGTGTATCTGATTCTTATTCAGGACGGGCGAATATTGCTGTCCCGTCGTTTTCAGACAGGCTACGAAGACGGAAACTATAGCCTGGTGGCCGGACACGCTGATGGCGGGGAAACCATGCGCGAGGCTATGGCGCGAGAAGCGCTGGAAGAAGCCGGTCTGACTATTTCTCCGCGAGATCTCAATCACGCCGTCACGCTCCACCGCTGGTGCGGAGATCATGAGCGTATAGGATTCTTTTTTACTCCAGAACGATGGCGGGGCGAGATTGAGAACAGTGAGCCGAATAAATGCGACGATCTAGGGTTTTTCGTGCTTGACCGGCTGCCTGCAAATATCATTCCATACATTAGTCACGTGATCGGATGTTATCAGCAGGGCATTCCATATTCCGAGTTCGGTTGGGAAAGGGAACGATGAAGAAAGTGGTGCTCACGCTTTGCCTAATTCGCGACAAAAACAAATTGTTGTTCGGCATGAAAAAACGAGGATTCGGCGAGGGTCGCTGGAACGGGTTTGGCGGAAAGGTTCATGAGGGCGAGACGATCCAGGAAGCGGCCATACGGGAGGTGGCAGAAGAATGCGGTCTCACCGTTCAACGGCTACGAAAAGCCGGGCAGCTGGAGTTTGTATCGCAAGGCGAGCATGAAATATCCACAGTGCATGTTTTTTCCGTGGAGAAATTTTCAGGGATTCCGGTTGAAACGGACGAGATGAAGCCGCGGTGGTTTGGCATAGAAGAAATACCGTACAAATCCATGTGGCCGGATGACAAATATTGGCTGCCCCTGTTTCTGGCCGGCAAGAAATTTCATGGCAGATTCCTGTTTGACGCCTCTTTCAGAATAATAGAATATGAACTGCATGAAGAGTAGCTACGGAAAAACAGGAGTTTCGCAAAAAGCCGTTATATATCGTGATGACGGGAAAATCTTGACGATTCGTCGAACCGCGACTGCGCCCACTCGTCCCTTACACTGGGATTTGCCGGGAGGCGATTTGGAGTTGGAAGAGGAACCGCGTGAAGGAATTATTCGGGAGGTCTTGGAGGAAACCGGCTTAACCGTATCCGAGTTGAGGCTTTTGGACGTGATTGCCGGATACAGCGACAACAGTGAATATTGGGTGACAATAGGATATACGGCGCGGGCAAAAGGAACTGAGGTGAAGTTGAGTTTTGAGCATGATCAATATAAATGGGTGACTGGTGAAGAGTTCGTCCAAATGAAGGCATCGCCCAGGAATCACCGTTTTGTAGAAGAATATTTCAAAGCCCAGGCATGAAGCGTATTATCATAGTCGATGCTGATGATCAGATCATCGGCCACAAAGAACGTCATCTGATTCAGCCAGAAGACAAGTACCGTGTGTCGGCGCTTTGGATTACCAACTCGCGGGGCGATATCTTACTTGCCAAACGTAGTCAACAAAAAGAACGGCACCCGGGAAAATGGGGCCCGGCAGTGGCCGGCACTGTAGAGGAAGGGGAGAGTTACGACGATAATATTAAGAAAGAAACTGAAGAAGAATTGGGTGTGACATCCGTGACTTTAACGCGTGGACCAAAAACGGAAACTCTCGGTCCGCACAACCATTTCACGCGGTGGTATTTCTTGACTCTGGATCGTTCGATTGAAGATTTTAAAATAGAAAAAAATGAGGTTGAAGAAATACGCTGGGTACCGAAGGACGAGCTTATGCGAGACATCAAAGTGAATCCCGGTCGCTATCTGGATTCAATTGAGCAGTGGATTACCTTTTTGGTCAATGAATAATCACGGTGTTGGCATTATTGTGGTGCGCGCTGATGGTGCCGTTTTGATGCAGCACCGTGATAAAGCGATCAAAGGTCTCGTCCATGCCGACCAATGGTGTTATCCAAGCGGGGAGGTTGAGGGGAATGAAAGTTTTCCCACCGCTGCTCGAAGAGAGCTATTTGAAGAAACCGGATACCAGGCAGACGAGATTCATTTAGTGGTTGAAGAACCGGCTATTAGGGAAGATGGTTACGAATTTATTAGGCATGTATATTGGACGGCATATGAGGCTTCACAGCCGATACGTTGCCTTGAGGGTCAAGAGATGGTTTTTGTTTCTGAATCGGATTTTGCAAACAAACGTTTCGTAAAAGGCCACGAACTGATATTTCGGCTGGCCATCAGTCTAGCGCGGCAAGCGGGTGTTGTCGCTTGACGTTTTTGAGTCATCCCCCGAAACACATTGATCTCGATCTCGAGTTCCGTAGGATTTTTGTTATAAACGTTGACTTTTGTCGAAATATGTGATAATATAAGAAATAGGGAAATCAAAACACAAACAAAAAGGGGCTAGGTGTCTTACTAGCCTCCCGCCCGGCACTGCCGGGTATGAGACTGCGATGCCTAGCTCCACCTTTCCCGATTTCCCTCGCAGCTCTCGTCAGGGAAGTAAAAAACAAAAACAAACAATCAAATGAAAAAGATACACGGAGTCTTTTTGAGTATAGCAGGCGTACTATTGAGTGCGGCTTTTTTGTTTGCGCAACCGGTTTTAGCCCAGCCGGAGAGAGAGCCGATGTTGAAGGTGACTGATTCATCCAGCCTAGCGGCTGCAAAAAACTGGCTCGCGTTTGATAAAGAGTTTCGAGGTGGTGGCACCGTGGCGGTCGGTGACCTTGGCGGTGATGGCACGCTGGAAATAGTTGTGGGTGCCGGGCCCGGCGGCGGTCCGCAGATTCGCGTCTTCCGACAGGATGGATCTGAGATCACGAATTTCTTTGCCTATGACGAAAAATATCATGGTGGAGTACGTGTCGCGGTTGGGGATCTGGACGCCGACGGCAAGGCTGAGATTATTACGGGAACCGGCCGCGGTGGCGGTCCGCAGGTACGGGTCTTCGACGGATATGGAAACTTAAAATTTACTCCCGGGTTTTTTCCTTTTGCCGAAGAGTATCGGGGCGGCGTCCATGTGGCCGCTTGCGACACGAATGGAAACGGACAGGATGAAATTATTGTTGGTTCGGGATATGACAGCCTGGGGCATGTGCGGGCCTTTGACCGTTTTGGAGTGTTTACCGGATTAGATTATCGGCCTTTTAGCGCCAACGAAAAAGGCGGCGTTTCAGTTGGCTGTGTCAACGCCGACGGCGGTAGTGAGGAAGAGCTTATCTTCGGCGTCAACACTTTCGGTTCGGCGTGGGTCAAGGTATACAAGACTGACGCTGATCGATCATTGATCGGAGATTTTTACGCCTTCCCTGAATCTTTTTACGGAGGCCTCAATGTCGCCGGCGGTGACGTGGATGGTGACGGATACGGTGAAGTCGTTGTGGCGGTGAATTCAGGAGGCGGCCCGCAAGTGAGGGCTTTTGAAGCCTATGGGAAAGCTCAAGGCCTAAGCTACTTTGCTTATGAAGAAGAATTTCGCGGCGGCGTTCATCTGGCGGTGGCTGATCTGGCCGGTAGCGACAAAGCCGATATTATCACCCTGCCAGGTCGCCGGGTAGCCGAAGGGCGAACGGATTTGAAGAAGTATATCGCCATCGATCTTGCCAGCCAGACGCTGACGTATTATGAAAACGGTTTCAAGTACGCCACCTACGAGATCTCATCAGGCCGCCCCGGGATGGATACGCCAACCGGGGAGTATCGGGTGTTGAACAAAAATAAAGAAGCGTACTCCGCCGCCTACGGTCTCTATATGCCGAATTGGATGGCGTTTACCAATGTGGGGCACGGTATTCACGGTTTGCCATTCTGGAAATTGAGAGGCGGTGGAGTCTATTACGAAGGAGAGGATCACTTAGGATTGAAAGTTTCACATGGCTGCGTCCGACTTCCTGTACCGGCTTCGAATACCGTCTGGGAAAGAGTTGAGGTGGGCACGCCGATAATTATCAGGTAAACCAATTCTTGACTGGAAGTTCTGGCTTCCTGAAATACTTTTCAGGCTGATTCTGTGGGCAATCTAGAAAAATCTCATAGGTTTAGTAGGGGACTTGTTTGTACATGACCGCAAGTGTCTTTCTCAAAACCAGAATGGAGCATTGATATGCCAATCAAGCTTCTATTTTTTATTTAATGCTGGATTCTTTTCGTCGCGTGGCGAGCTTTTCTTTTGTTAAAAAATATCCTACAATAGGCATATATGGCGGAAACGCGAAACAATCCAAACCGAACCTTGTGGGGAGTTTTGATTTTACTGCTGGGTATCGTTTTCTTGCTCAACCAGCTTGATCTTGGCTGGACCATACGATTGGGCGACTTCTGGCCGCTTTTCATCATCCTGCCCGGGTTGTTTTTCCTTTCCTTGTATGTCAGGCGACCGGACGGGAGCACGAGAGAGGGATTATTGATTCCGGGGATGATCCTATCTCTGCTGGGAGCGTATTTTATGTTTTCCGCGATGACAGACTGGCAATATGGCTCTGAATCATCATTTGTCTACACGCTAATAGTGGCTGTCGCGTTTTTTTCAGCGTATTATCTGGGTAAAAGAAGACGAGGGTATTTGATTCCTGCTTGGATACTGTTAATAGTCAGCGCCATCATCCTGGTCAATACCGCGCTGCCGCAGCTCAATCTCTGGCCCGCAGTGCTGATAATTTTCGGAATTTGGCTTTTGGCGCGACCCCAGAAACGAGCACAGCCGACCCCGGAAGATAAAAACAACGTTTCAAAAAATATTTCTTAGCAGCAGTAAGCGTCTTGACAGAAATTTATAATTCTGTACAATTGGTGCACAAGTGTATTACAGAGAGGACGCATGCAAAAAACCAGAATAGTTGCTAACATTAGCCAATCGACCTGACCACGAGATACCGTGGTTAGTTTTGTAATTAGTAAATAAATACGTTTCGCGTTTATATCGTAAATAATTAGCTACCAAGTATATGAAGAAGAAATCATGGCAAAAGACGCTTGGCGTGGGCATCAATCTTGTTGCCCAGGCCGTGCTGGTTTTCAATATGACGGCGGTAGGAGTACTGGTTACTCCATCGGCGTCAAACGCGGCCGACGCGGAAATTAGCGTTCCGCAAAAAGTTGATGTACTGCCGGACACGGCGGTGAAAACAGTACCGGGCCAGCCAGCCGAAATTGGGCAAGGGGACCCCACCCAATGCGAGTACGATAAAGAAGGCTGGTGGAGTGATTATTATAACTACGACGTCTCTCATCCTGACATGGGACTTCCGGCTGCCCAATGGCCTGACGCCGGACATGGGAATCCTATGGGTGCCTGGGATGCTGATTGGTACGACTCTGGATATCATGTGGCAAGCTGGATCAATGGCCATTTGAATTTTGGCAGCGACTTTTTCCCGTTGGACTATCTTGGTGAGGATCCTGCCGGAAACGATGGTGATCACAACTATCACTTTGGCGCCCATTTCCGCGCGCGGGTCAAAGCTCCGTCTGCCGGGAATTATTATTACTCTTTGACTTCTGACGATGATTCATGGGTCTATCTGGACGGATCCCTGGTGGACAGCCTGCCGGGCATTCACGCCCCGCTGAGCACCGATGGCATGATCGCACTTGATAATGAGTGGCATATCGTTGATGTGTACTACGCGGAAAGACATATCGAATTGGCCGCATTGAGCTTTGTTATTGAAGGAGTGGACGTATATCCTTTTCCTCCAGAGTGTGACTATAGCGGTGTCAATGGCTGGAAATGGAATGATCTGAACGGTAATGGCGAGTGGGAAAAAGGTGAATCAGGACTGGCCGACTGGACTATCCAGCTCTGGCAGGGAGAAAAGATGATCGGATTTACCGAAACAGACAAAGATGGTGAATATGTGTTCAACAACGTTCTAAGCGGAGAATACAAAGTCTGTGAAGTTCAGCAAAAAGATTGGACGCAGACCTACCCCGAAGGATGCCACACAGTGAATGTTAATGGCGATGGCGATCACGCTTACAACTTCGGCAATCATCAGAATGAAGAACAGCAGGAGACTGTCACGATTGTCGCTCACAAACTCGTTTGTGACAACGAATCTGATTTGCCGAATTGGGGAGATGGCAGTGGCCCAGACGTGATTGGTTCCCTGGCAGCTCAGCAATATGCCGACGCTCAGGAAAACTGCGAACTGCAGGAAGGTTGGGATTTCCAATGGGGTTATGCTGATGCTGAGAATCCCGGCGACAACACCGGTGAATCTTCAGAATGGAATACTTTTGGTCCCACTGACGTTGATGGCATGACCTATGTTGAAATTTCCGAAGAAGAGCTCGGTGATAACAACCAACTCTGGTTTCGCGAAGTCTGGCAGGATGACTACATTCCGTTCAGCGAAACCGTCCTTCCAGGCGAACTCGATGATGTGAGTGCCGAATTCTACTGCAATACAGACGTACTAAACTACGACAACTACGAATGGATCAGCGATCCCGAACTAGGCCAAACTTACTACTGCGTGGCTTGGAACGTGATGGAAGAACAAGAAGACCCTACCTATAATCTCGGCGGATACAAATGGGTTGATACCGATGGAAACGGCGAATGGGATGAAGGTGAAGAGGCCTATCCCGATGGCTGGTCCATCACTTTGACCAGCGAGGAAGGAAAGGCAAGCCCGCAGACTGTCATGACGAATGAAGACGGTCGCTATATGTTCAGCGATCTTCCGGCCGGCGAGTACACTATCTGTGAACAAGACAACCCAGCCTGGATCCAAACCTATCCTGGTACTCCCGAGTGCCACGAAGCAAGCGTCGGGCCATTCCCGGCAGTTTCCGTTCTGGATCAGCTGGAGCTCGAGAATAAGAATTTCGGCAACTTCGAGATGGGCAGCGTTTCAGGCTACAAGTTCCACGATCGTAATGAGGATGGAGCCAAGGCTGCTGCAGGAGAAGAGGGGCTGGAAGGCTGGGAAATTAATCTCTGGACCGGCTGCGTAGACGACTTCAGCGCGTATGACCTGATTGCTGACGACGTGATTAATCTCCAGGATTTTGTCCGATTCACGCAGCTCTATACCCAGGATAATCTGGGCGTCGATTATGACGAAAATACGCTCTTGAGCAATCTCGACCTGACTTGTTTCGGTTACCTTTTCAATCAGGTTCCGGGATCTCAAGCAGCGCCGAACGAACCGGTCTTGGTTGACAGTACTTTGACCGACGCGGATGGGTACTACGAGTTCAACGGACTCGAAGCTGGAACCTATACGCTGACTGAAACGATGCAGGATAACTGGACGCAGTCTATGCCCGGCGAAACTGGAAATTTCAAGCACGCTGATCTAGTTTTACAGTCAGGCGATGATTTCTCGGAAAAAGATTTTGGCAACTTCGTCAAACAGGATGAGCCAGAACCAGAGCCGGAATCCGTTCCAGTTCTCAGCCTGACCAAGGTCGATGATGTCGATCCGGTCAATGCCGGTGATACTTTCACCTACACCATGAGCTGGGTACTGGGCGAGGCAGACGCGAACTTGGTCCTAACTGATCCTATTCCTGAAAATCTCAGCCTAGTTTCCGTTGGAAACGACGGCGTCTATAATGAAGAAAGTAACACTATTACCTGGGACTTGGGGAATCAGACAGCCGGTTCTTCCGGAACGGTCGCTTTCTCCGTCCAGGTTGACGAGACCATGCTGGATGGCACCTCGGTCGAAAATACCGCGACCATTCGGGTAGTGGAAGAAGCAACGGAAGGTGAAATTTCCACTGCGGCTGTTAGTGAAGTATCGGCCACGGCCAGCGAGGAAACGGCTGTGACCAACTCACCGATTCTGAGTTTGACTAAAACTGTTGATACGACGGATTTTGTCGCTCCTGGTGACGAAGTGAATTACACCGTGACGGTCGAAAACTTCGGCTATGCCGTAGCCAAGAACGTGACACTGACCGATGCTTTGCCTGATGGATCCTTGTTTTACCAAGATGAGCTGGGAAGCGAGCGTACACTGGTAGACGGCGGTAATTTGGCGATCGGCGATAACCTCACATTTACCTATCCCGTGACAGTGAGTTCGGACGCTACGAGCGGCACCTATCTCAATACCGCCACTCTGACGGCGGACAATCATGGTTCGTTGACAGCCACTGCTTCGGTGCGCGTGCAAGAGGAAAGCGGTGAGGTGCTGGGCGATGAAGCTTTACCGAACCTGACTGTCGAAAAATCGGTTTCCGTGCCTTTCGCCAACCCAGGCGACACGGTCCAATACACGGTCAGTATCATCAATAGCGGCGAAGCGCCGGCGGTCAATCTGACCGTCAATGACGTGCTTCCTTTGGGATTGACCTTCAGTGAGACCGGTAGCACCAATCGTGAATGGAATCTTGAATCGCTGGAAGCCGGGGAGAGCGTTAGCTTCAGCTACGATGTGCTGATTGGCGCGACGACAGCTGCCTCACCATATCGCAACCTCGTCACAGTGACCTCTGACAATCATGATCCAGTAACGGGAGCTGTTGATTTGGAAGTCCGCAGCGGTGCCGTGCTAGGAGCCGACACAGAGCTGGCTGACACTGGAGTGAGCGGTTTGGACTACATAGTGATGAGTCTTGCCGCCTTGCTTCTGACAGCTGGGACGGCTGGATACCTCTGGTTGAACCGTCGCGAGCGGAAGCTGAAATCATAGATTCATGACGCGCGCCAGAAAAAACGCGCAGAGAAAATCTCACACACGAACCCTGCGGGTGATGCTCGCGGGGTTCGTGGCAGTGGGAGCAATGGTTTTGTTGTATCCTTTCATTCCGTTAATTCTGTATTATTTGGGAATTGAAGGGAAGCCTGATCCGGCCCGGATAGCCTCAACTCTGGTGCCCGAAGGAGAGGAGAGGAAGGATTTCAATCATTTAGTAATACCGAAAATCGGCGTCAGTGTTCCGATTGTCGAGGGAAGCAGCGAAGCCGCCCTTGATCGTGGCGCTTGGAGGATTCCCGAGACTTCCACGCCAGAAGTAGGTGGAAATACAGTCATCAGCGCCCATCGTTTCCGTTTTCTTCCGCCGAATAATACCACTTTTTACTTGCTGGATAAACTTGAAGTGGGAGACGAGATAACGGTGTTTTGGAAAGGTGAACGATATGATTACCAGGTAGGCGAATCTTCTGTGGTTGATAAGTCCGCTGTCGTGATCCAGGAAGAAAAGGGCGATACACGACTGACGCTGTTTACATGCACGCCTTTATTTTCAACGGCGCAGCGTTTGGCTATTGTGGCGTTTCCTGTAGATAAGGGAGAGATAGTCCAATAGTTGAGCTAGCTCTGAGCAACACTTACACAGTGAGTGTATACCGCGGAATTATTTGCTTTGACGTGGCGCGTTGACAAAATGCTTTAAAGGTGTTATCCTTTACAGTTTAAAAAAAATAGGCTATAATTATCATATGGCTGGTGGCGTCTACACCAATTTACGTCAGGTTCCGGAAATAGGGGCGCAATACTTCAGGCACTATTTCATCCCCCATCCGGGTAACGACCATAAACCGAAAGCACTGGGCGCCAACTGGCTGCGGTTTTATAGTGTTCTGATGATCGCGGTGAAAATCTTCGTCACCGGATTTTTGTTTGCGGCCTACCCCACTCCTGGGCAGTTTGCTTCGTATACCGCCGGGCAGATAATCGAGCTGACTAACGGAGAAAGGCGAGGCAACGGCCTGGCCTCATTGACGACCAATCAACAACTGGCAACGGCGGCGGCCAATAAAGCGAACGATATGCTGGCGAAAGGGTACTTTGACCATACCGGTCCTGATGGTTCCCGTCCCTGGAGTTGGATATCAGGGGCGGGCTACGATTACATTTTTGCCGGCGAAAATTTGGCAAAAGATTTCACTAGCGCCGCCAGTACGGTTGCCGCTTTGATGAATAGCGCCAGCCACCGGAAAAATATCCTTAACTCGAATTATGATGAAATCGGCGTAGCGGTAGTGGATGGCGTGCTGAACGGCAATCAGACCGTGGTGATGGTGCAGTTTTTTGGCGCTCAGGCGGAAGAAGCGCCCACACCGCCGCCACCTCCCGCCCCTGCTCCAGCGCCACAGCCGGTCGTGGAATCAGCTTCTCAAGAGACTCCAACCCCTCCGGTGGACGAGCCCGCTACTCCGCCGGCGCAACCTGCCACCCCGCCAGCCGCGCCAACTCCTCCTCCGCCCCCGCCTCCGCTGATTTTTACTGCTGAGCTGAAAGACCAAAGTACCGATACCTTGCAGCTTGCGAGCGGTGTTTCGACGACCATTTGGGCAGAGTTTGAAAACACCGGCACGGTTAACTGGGAAAATTCAGGCAGCAATTTCGTCGCGATCAATACAACGAATCCGGCCGGCCGGGAAAGCGTTTTCCAAAGTGACGAATGGCTGGAGCCGTATCGGCCGATGCTGATGCGCAGCGAGCTTGTCCGTCCTGGCGAGATTGAGAAATTTGAATTTTTACTGACGGCGCCCGAAGAGCCTGGTACCTACGAAGAAAGTTTCGGTCTGGTCGCGGAAAACCTGACTTGGATTGAAGGCGGCGTGTTCAGCCTGCCTGTCATTGTCACCGCGCCAGATGTGAGACCGGCGGAAACAGTAGAGCCGCCTCCCGTGAAAGAAACGCCTCCACCCACTCCCGAACCCAGCGAACTGGTGCCGGCTTCTCCTGCTTCGGCGGCTACGCTCATTAGCCCCACTCAAGAGTCATATAAGTCAAACCAAACGGTAGAGAGAAACAAAGGCATCGAGGGTTCTATAGTGTATTACTCGCAAAAATTCTTCTTGGCTCTACTGGTGTTTCTAGTAATTGCTCTAACCATAAATATCTTTGTGAATATTCGCGTCCAGCACTTCCCAACCGTATTCAGGACCTTGCTGGTCATCATTTTGGCCAGCTTGTTGTACATGACGCGCATCCACTTTGTTGAAGAGTTTGGCAGTTATCTGAATTTATTCTAGAATAACAAAAAGGCGGCAGGGGAACGCGGGAATATGTCATGCCGCATCGGTCGATACTGTTTTCGGTCATTGGAATAGGCATTTTGACGGGCGTGTTCACGCGTTCGGTTTTTGTCGTTGCTGAAGTATTTATCATGTTCACCGCCGCTATTGGCTTCATCGCGATGCTTCCCTGGCGATGGAGGTCAGTGCGCGTTGCCGGTCTCTTTGTAATTGCCGTAGCGGGAGGAGCGCTGTATTTTGTGGTCAGAGAACCGGCCATCAATCAAACCACTCTTCAGTGGTACGCCGGCCAGACAGTGACGATTCATGGCACGATAAGCGCGGAGATAGATCGGAGGAAGGATCATCAGAAGCTGGTTGTTGAGTCATATTCGGTTGAAATTGGTTCCGACAACTATCCGGTTCGTGGGAAATTGACCGCCAAAGTGCCCCTCTATCCTGGTTACCAATATAGAGATGAATTGCGCTTACGATGCAAGCTTGAACGGCCGCAGCCTATAGAGGACTTTGCCTATGATAAATACCTCGCCCTATCCGGTGTTCACACTGTGTGTTTGAGGCCAAAGGTGGAGGTAGTGGGATCAAATTCAATCAGCAACGTAGTTTCTATTATCTATGCACTGAAAGATCACATAATCGTTAGGCTGAACGAATTGTATCACGAGCCTCAGGCCTCTTTTATGGCGGGACTGTTGATAGGCGCTCGTCGCGGCATGCCGGATTCCTTACTCGAGGATTTTCAGCGAACGGGCGTGACGCACATCATTGCCATCTCCGGCTACAATATCACCATTATCGCTTCGATAATCCTAAGCGCTACCCAACGCTGGATTGGAAGAAAAAGAGCATTCTGGTTGGTGCTAGCTGCGCTGACGGTTTTCGCGGTTATCACGGGCGCGCAGGCTTCGGTGGTACGCGCGACAGTCATGGGTGTTATCGTTTTGCTGGCCCGACAAAGCGGGCGGCTCAGCAGCGTAGGCGTTTCTTTGATCCTGGCGGCCCTGCTGATGGCAGTAGTCCAGCCTTTAGTGTTGGCGTATGACGCGGGATTCCAACTTTCGTTTTTGGCCACCGTGGGTCTCGTCTATCTCTCGCCGCGCTTGGAGCGATCAGTAAAAAGAATCCCTGAGTTTTTCGGTTTGCGCGAAACGATTGTTGCCACTGTTTCCGCCACTATCATGACCTTACCCTTGATCACCTGGCAGTTCGGCAGGGTTTCCGTCGTTGCACTAGCGGCCAATCTTCTTATTTTGCCTCTTATTCCCACGATTATGGGCATTGGTTTTCTTTCTCTCGTCGCTTCCGTTTTCTGGTGGCCGGCGGGATTCGGTATTAGCCTGGTATCTAGCAGCATGCTTGAATATGTCGTGTTCGTGACGGAGTTTTTTTCGCGATTTTCATTCGCTTCATTTGAAGTAACAAAGTTTTCAGTGTGGATTGTGATCGCTTCCTACGCGGCGTTATCCTGGTTCCTTATTCGTACCAACCCAACACAACGTAATTCGCATTTATGTCCCCCCGTTTCAAAAAAACAGTAAGTATTGTATTCCTGTTCCTGGCTCTGTCCGGCTGGGTGTGGTGGCTTTGGAAAGACTGGGATTCCGCGGGACTGACCGCGGTGTTTCTTGACGTTGGGCAGGGTGATGGAGTGTTGTTGACCATAGGAAACGACTTTCAGATAGTGATCGACGGCGGCCCAGATGATTCTTTGATCCAAAAACTGGGTGAGTATATGCCGTGGTATGACAGGACAATTGAGATGGTGATACTTACTCACCCTGATTGGGACCATGTGACGGGGTTAGTGTCGCTGACCGAGCGGTACCAAATTGGCGCCGTTCTGTACACCGGCATCCAATCACACAACGCCGCTTATACTGAATTACGATCGATAATCG
>JAUYLJ010000004.1 GCA_030699685.1 bacterium
TATACCAATTAGCAGCCATGCCAAATAAAAAAACAGTTTTGAAGAAAACACCCGCCTCTAAAAGGCTGAAAAAATCATCCAGGGTGACAACAAAGGAAACGACTGCAGGTATTCAAAAGGCGCCCAAGACCATCCGCCCGGGATTTTCGCCAATTATTCCTTTAGCGATTTTAGCGGCTTTGGCCATCATGATTGGCGGCGGGATGTATTTTCTTACTGCTATCTCAGGGTTGGAGGATCGGGCTGATTTTGGCACCAGCATTCGGCAGCCAAAAAATACCAATAATAGCGCCGCACAAGGGTTGGTTAGCGAATACGATTACCGCGAAAGAACCGACGATGAGAATCCGCTTTGCGGCTACGTGGAAATTTACAATCATGATACGGGAGAGGTGTTGCAGACCCTGCGTCTCTGCGAGGATACCGTGAAGAGCTTTAACGACGACTCGGGCGTCATCCGGTTGACCACCGACTGCGGCCGAGCCTACCAGTATTCTCTCTCCATCGGGCTAGAGAGTTTGTCGGAAGGGTCAGGCTGTACAGGCGTGGGTAGTATGAATATCGTGGAAAATCTCTTTGCCGCTTGGGAGACGTATACGAATAAAGAGAGTGGGTATTCTATCCAGTATCCGGAAGATTGGCGCCTCTTTACTGTAAATGACGCGCTTAATCCGATTGAAGGGAGTTCAAACGCTGATATAACAACCTTATCATATGACCCCAATAATTCTGGCTACCCCGTCCTCACAATTGATATTAGATCTTATACCATCAATCCCGTCGCCACTCTGCGCGAGATAGCTGTTTTGGACGAGGATTTGGGGACAAAGGATCCGGGCTTTATTGAGACAGTGACTGAAACATTTACCAATACCAATTTTCAAGAATATCCGGCATTACGATACAGTATAAACAGCGCCGACAACCCGGATGGCACGGAACTCTTTTATATCCAGGAAACATTATTTAGAAAGGATAATTTCGTTTTCGAGATTGAAGAGTTAACTTCTACTCCCGGGAATTACAATGAATGGAAATTAACGCTTAACTCCATTCTCTCCACCTTTAAGTTCGCAGATCCGGCAGAAGGATGGCAAACATACACAAACGAAGGGTATGGGTTCAGTCTGCAGTATCCGGGTGACTGGTCAATCTCAATCCTAACAAACACGTCAATCCAATCAAACTATGGTGCTGACGGCATTGCCGTAGAAACTGCCGATGGGAGTGAATATGTATTCATCTTACCTCAAGGTGAGTTCGACACGGGAACGCCCCCGTATCGACGTACAGAAACTGCGTCTATTGGCGGTAAGCCAGCGCAACGGAATATTTTTTCTTCCACGGAACAGGGCGATGGAACTGTATGCTTTTATGTTTTTGCCAACGCGCCCCATGAAACTTGGACGGAACCAAAGGAAGAGTATAAAAGCGGAAATAGAATCCAAGCGCCGTGCGATGAATCTGAAATAGTTCAAAGCATATTATCCACCTTTCAATTCACTAATTAACAAATTCACAAGTTACTAAATTTACCAATCTCATGAAACACGACGTCAAAAGCCTCACCCTCGCTCCTCATGGCAAAAAACGCATTGAATGGGCCGATCAGTTCATGCCGGTACTTAAGATTATCAGGGAACGTTTTGAGAAAGAAAAACCATTCCGAGGCGCGCGTATTACTGCCTGCCTCCACGTCACCACCGAAACGGCCAACCTTATGCGCACGCTCAAAGCCGGAGGCGCGCAGGTAATGCTGGTGCCGTCGAATCCGCTCTCAACCCAGGACGATACCGCCGCCGCCTTAGTGAAGGACTACGGTATTTCTGTATTGGCCAAGTTTGGAGAAAACCGCCAGCTCTATTATAAGCACTTGAACGCCGGCCTGGACCAGAAACCTCACATTACCATGGATGACGGAGCGGATCTGGTGTCGCTACTTCACTCGAAGCGAAAAAATCTTTCATCACTAGTATGGGGAAGCACCGAAGAAACAACCACCGGCGTGATTCGGCTGAAGGCATTAGCGGCCCAAGGAAAATTATTGTTCCCAGTCGTAGCGGTGAACGACGCGAAGACGAAGCATTTCTTTGACAACCGCTACGGCACTGGACAGAGCACTATGGACGGAATCATCCGCGCGACGAACGTCCTGTTGGCCGGCAAAACCGTCGTCATCGCCGGTTATGGCTGGTGCGGGAGGGGAGCGGCCATGCGCGCTGACGGTTTGGGAGCCAAAGTGGTCGTGACCGAAGTTGACCACATCAAAGCGATCGAGGCGGCTATGGACGGCTTTGACGTGATGCCGATGAGCGAAGCCGCCAAGATCGGCGATATCTTCATCACCTTGACCGGCGATATCCACGTGCTGCGTCCAGAGCACTTCAGGAAAATGAAGGACGGAGCGATCGTGTGCAACTCAGGCCACTTCGACGTTGAAATTGACTTGAAAGGATTGAAAAAAATCAGCCGTGGCGTCAAAGAAGTGCGTGATTTTGTGACGCAGTACACGCTACGTGGCGGAAGAAGGATAAACGTACTGGCCGAAGGGCGTTTGGTCAATCTCGCGGCGGCGGAAGGCCACCCGGCTTCCGTGATGGATATGAGTTTTGCCAACCAAGCCTTGGCCGCTGAATACATCGTCAAACGTCATAAGAAGCTGGATAATGAAGTGTATTCTGTACCTCAGAACATTGACGAAAAGATTGCCGCGCTGAAACTGAGCAGCATGGGAGTAACAATTGACCGATTGACCGCCGAGCAGAAAAAGTATTTGTCAGCCTGGGAGATGGGGACATAGATAAATAAATTAACAAATAATAAATAACAAGTAATAAATAGCAAGTAACATAAAATAACTAGGACTTCAGTAGTAATATCCAAAAACTAGAGTTGAGGGTTCAGGTATCATCATGACGAAAGAGAAAAATTGGAAAATCGGCATTGTTGGATTGGGATATGTCGGCTTGCCGCTGGCCGTGCATTTGAGCCGCCACTATCCTGTTTTAGGATACGTGCGGAACGCAAAGAGAAAACATGATCTTGAAAATGGTCATGATCCGAACGCGGACGTGACGGATGAAGAATTACGGAATTCAAAAATTGATTTCACGTCAGACCCCGCCCAGCTGAAACAGTGCAATTTTATTATTGTGGCCGTGCCTACCCCGATCACGGACGAGCTCAGGCCGGACTTAACGGCGGTCAAAGAGGCTTCTCGCACAGTGGGAGAGAATCTTCAATCTGGCTCCGTGGTAGTTTTCGAATCAACCGTCTATCCTGGCGTGACTGAAGATATCTGCCAGCCGATCATCGAATCCGCGTCGGGACTGCGGTGCGGACGGGATTGGAAGATAGGATACAGTCCCGAGCGGGTCAATCCCGGGGACAAAGAACACACCATCGATAAGATTTACAAAGTGGTCAGCGGCATGGACGTGGAAACACTGGATGACGTGGCGCAAGTCTACGGATCATTCACCAAAGTGCATCGCGCGCCAAATATCAAAACTGCCGAGGCCGCCAAAGTGATAGAAAATATCCAGCGTGATTTGAATATTGCGCTGGTTAATGAACTGAGCATTATTTTTGACAGGCTGGGGCTGCGAACCAAGGAAGTGGTAGAAGCCGCCGGGACAAAATGGAATTTCCACAAATACCGGCCTGGGCTGGTTGGCGGGCATTGTATAGGGGTTGATCCGTATTATCTCACTTTTCGAGCTCAGGAGCTGGGCTACGATCCGAAGGTGATTCTGGCTGGCCGAGCTATCAACAACCAAATGCCGGAGCTCGTGGTCGAACGGACCATGAAGGCATTAGTGGCCAAAGGTGTTGTCAATCCGAACGTCTGTGTCATGGGGATGACGTTTAAAGAAAACGTGAAAGACCCCCGTAACAGCAAAGCGAAGGAAGTGATCAACGCGCTGCAAAAAAATAACGCGCAAGTGGTTGCCACCGACCCGATGATTGATGATGAGAAAGCGCGCGAAGAGTTCGGTGTTGCCAATGTTGCTTTTGAAGAGGTGGGCAAGTGTGACGCGCTGATGATTTTGGTCCCCCACAGGCAATTTCTCGAGCTATCAAGCGATGAGTTTTTTAAGCGGGTTCCGGGTGGAGTGGTGTTTGACGTAACGGGCTGTCGTGATACTGTTGATTGGGCGAAGCAGGGGATAACATACCTCACTCTTTAATATGCTACCATTGACTGGTGAATCTTTGATTGGCACATAGTGAATGAGTTGTTGGGCAATCGGAAAACTCATTTCCAATTCACCAATCAACCAATTAACATCTCGATGTCAGTTGGATAAAGATCGAAGGCAAAATTAGTCAGAAGTAGTTATTACATTTATGAAATATCTTATTACCGGCGGCGCTGGAGCCTGCCCCGCATCCCAGCTCAATGTCAAAATGATTACCGTTATAAAAGAACAATGAAATTCCTCATCACTGGTGGTGCGGGGTTCATGGGGTCGAATTTCATACGGTATCTCCTGGACAATTACCCTGAAGCGGAAATTGTCAATTTTGACAAGCTAACCTATGCCGGCAACCTTGAAAATTTGAAAGACGTCAAGGATAATTCCCGCTACGAGTTTGTTCGGGGGGATATTGCCGACGCCAAGGCCGTGGCTGAAGTGATGGAGCGGGGGATTGAGGTAGTGATCAATTTCGCGGCTGAGACGCACGTTGACCGGTCAATTCTCGGACCCCGCGATTTTATCATGACCGATGTGCTCGGAACCTACACCTTGCTTGAGGCGGCAAGGAACAAGGAAATAAAACGCTACGTCCAGATTTCTACGGATGAAGTATTTGGATCGGTTGAAGAAGGGGAATTCAGCGAACAGAGCCCATTTGAACCCAATAGCCCGTATTCTGCCTCCAAGGCCGGTGGTGACCACATGGTCAGAGCGTATTGGAAAACGTATGGACTTCCCACCATCGTCACGCACTCATGTAATTTTTACGGGCCGTATCAGTACCCGGAGAAACTCATTCCGCTATTTATCACCAACCTGCTGGAAGGAAAGAAGGTGCCGGTGTATGGAAACGGTCAAAACGTCAGAGAGTGGATTTTTGTCAGCGATTATTGCCGAGCCCTGGACACGATTCTTGATCGGGGAGAAGACGGCGAAGTGTATAATATCGGCACTGCCTACCGAAAGACCAACCTGGAGCTGACGCAACTCGTGCTCGAATTGATGGGGTTGAACGAAGATTCAATCGAATACGTGCCAGACCGTCCCGGTCACGACCAGCGCTATGCGGTTAATAGCGAGAAACTTCGACAACTGGGCTGGGCGCCGGAGCTGGATTTTGAGCAAGGACTCAAAGAGACTGTTGACTGGTACAAGGAAAACGAATCCTGGTGGAAGCGGCTGAAGAGCGGGGAGTATTTGAAGTACTATAGGAAACAGTATGGGAGCGCCTAGTGTTTACTTAGTTTTTAAATGTCTAATGATTTGTT
>JAUYLJ010000009.1 GCA_030699685.1 bacterium
CAGTAACACCCCGGCGAGCAACTCGAACCAAAATACCAACCCCTCTTCCGAAAATAGAAATTTGCCGATTATCGTCAATAATTCAGGCAACGATGATGCCGACCGCGATGGCCTGAAGGACAGCGAAGAAGCAGAAATTGGCACCGATCCCAACTTGAGCGACACTGATAGTGATGGACTGTCCGATACTCAGGAGTTACGAATTTACGGCTCGGACCCTCTCAAAGCTGATAGTGATGGCGACGGATTCGATGATGGAGAAGAGGTGGCTTCCGGCTTTGACCCGGCTGGCCCTGGACAGCTATTCGATATAGATTCGGAAACTAATTAAACCAACCCATGTTTGGACTGGGAAAGAAAAAAAAGAAACCCGCGGAGTCTGAGGAAGCGCAATCGCGGCTTTCCGAACGTTCGGAGAATATCGAATCAGAGGTGCGCCATGAAGATATCCGAACGATGCCCGATAAATTTATCGTCAATCGACCCGGCGCTGGAAATAAAAACTGGCTTCTGACCGTTATTATCATCGTTGTTGTCGGCGCCCTGGTATTCGCGGCGATCCTGCTTTTTAATCGCGTGATCCAGTCCAATGACACAAATGTAAACACCAATACGGAGAATGTGAATACAAATGGGAATGAGAATATCAATCTCAATCAAAATTCCAACGCCAATACAAACGAGGGCGCGCCAGTAGAGGAATTATCAGAAACGCTATTGTCGAAGTCGGATCTTGGCAACCAGTACGCTGATTACGAGGATGGAGAGGTTGAGGAAGAAATTACGACGGTTTCTGACTTTGACGTAACACGGGCGCAACGATGGGTGACTTTGGAAGAGGCCGGCGGGGATAACGTGGCCATACTTTTCTCAGTGTTGGAGAGCGGATCGACGAATGACGCGCTGGCAATCTATGCTTTGAATGAGGAAAAGCGGGATCGTTTGGTGGATTCTGGAGATGGCGAGTGGCAGAATCATTCGCAAATAGGGCAGGACTCTTATCTTTTTGTCAATAACGAATTATCGCTCATTGAACTCAGTTTTACCTGGAAGTATCTTTACGCCACTATCCGCATTGATATTTTTCAAGGAGTGCTAACGGATTGGGACGAGATAGAAAACTGGGCCGAACTTTTTCAGGAACGGCTTGAAGAATACGATGAAAATCGTCCAGAGCCCGTCAATGAAAATGCCAACGCGAATGCGAACGCAAACACAAATGCGAATGCTAACGCGAATACCAATGCTAACTCCAATGCGAATGCGAACACCAACACCATTAATCTCAACATTACTCCCCCGAACAACAGCACGGATCTGGATGAAGACGGTCTGACGGACGTCGAAGAAATCCTTTATGGAACTGAGGAAACTCAGCCGGATACCGACGGCGACAGCTACTTGGACGGCGATGAGCTGGTTCTGGGATACAGCCCTCTGGCGGGATCCGGAGCGGTGCTGGAGGGTTCGGGACTGGTCAAAGTGTTCTCTAGCCAGGTCCATAATTATCGGATTCTCTACCCGACTCCCTGGATTGTACAAAATACGAGCTTTGACGGTTCGAGCGTGGCCTTGACATCGGATACTAGCGAGTTTATCGAGATACTCGTCACTGAAAACCCCAGCCGTCTCTCGCCCAAGCAGTGGTATCTTGAGCAATCCCCTGGGATTGATCCGGAAGACGTCGAAGAGACCGTCATCAACGGTTTGCTGGCGGTCACCAGTTTGGACGGCCTGACAACGTACTTGGGTCAGGCGAACGTGATCTATGTGATTGCCTATAACATTGGCAACCGGGTGGACGCGGGCTTCTTCTCAACCTATCACATGATGCTCAATAGCTTTAGCGTGTCATCAACCGCCGGCTCGGAAGGCGATGCTAATTCAAACACGAATTCCGAAACGAACGCGAACGCGAACACAAACACTAATACGAACACTAATAACAACACGAATTCAGGTAATGAAGTAAGTTTGCCTCCTGAAGCGGGAAATGAAAATGATGAGTTCTTTTTGCTTGAATAAGGGTGGTACCTCGACTGACGATTGACATTACCGCTCTTGATTGCAGTATCAGTCTGCCGATTCGACGTCTCGTTCGTTCAACATTGATCGCGTCAGCAGCAATACTCCTCCCTCGAGTTGACGCAGAGGTATCGGTCGTCTTTCTATCGTCCGCGAAGATGAGGAAGTTGAACGCGACGCATAGGAAGAAAGACCAGGCGACCACCACTCTCAGCTTTTCTTCCGGCGCGGTGAACCTATCTGGGAGCCGGCCAAAGCCAAAAGGAAGATCGCGAAAAATTCAAAATATTCACGTTGGCGAGATGTTCCTTTGCCTGCCAGCGATAGATGAGTTTTCGCGGTTGCGTGCAATGAGTCGAAGCGAAGGGTTGCGATACATCCTGGTGCACAGTTTTCTTCATCTCCTAGGGTTCAGCCACGCCGACCGGAAAACCGAGCTGACGATGGACCGGAAGCTGGAAAGGGTACTTAAGGAATTATGAGTTTACAAAACTTTACCAATATCTTACGAAGCTTCAAATACGCCGGGCGAGGCGTCTGGTATGTGGTACGAAGAGAGCGTACATTTCAAATTCACGTGCTGGCGGCCATTGTTGTAGGCGTTCTGATTATCATATTGCCTTTGCGCGCCTGGGAAGTGATCGTTCTGGTCATGATGGTCGTATTGGTCATGATTCTTGAGATTGTCAACACGGCGATGGAAAAAATAATCGACGTGTTGAAGCCGCGCATCCATTTCTACGTCCAAATCGTGAAAGATTTGATGGCGGCCGCGGTGCTGCTAGGGTCCTTAGCCGCGCTGGTTGTGGGCCTTATCATTTTTTGGCCTCATATATTTACGTAACGTGCTTGCTAGTCTCCTTAGATTTTAGTATAATCATCAACAGTTATTATTGAATACGTCTATGGCGCGCGATGAAATCATTACTGGTCTAGACCTCGGCTCTCACACTGTCAGAATAGTGATTGGCCAGAAGGTCGAAGCGGATAACTCCGTTCAAATTTTGGGCGTGGCCGAGCAAGCATCTGAGGGGATATCAAAAGGCGTCATTACCAGTATTGAAGACACTGTTTCCAGCGTTTCCGGCGCTTTGGAACGAGCGGAGCGCATGACCGGCATGCCGATTGAACGCGCCTACGTGGGAATAAGCGGTTCGCACATCCAGTCGCAGCAAAGCCATGGTGTCGTTGCTGTCTCGAAAGCAGACGGCGAAATCAGCGAAGAAGATGTCGAGAGAGTAATTGAAGCGGCGCAGTCCGTCGCCACGCCACCCAATTTTGAAACATTGCACGTCATCCCAAGGAGTTTTTCCGTTGATAACCAAACCGGGATCAAGGATCCCATCGGCATGACCGGCATTCGTCTCGAGGTTGAGACCCAGATCATTCAGGGTTTATCGAGTCAGATCAAAAACCTGACTAAATGCATTTATCGGACAGGACTTGATATCGAGGATCTTATCCTTGGCGTCCTGGCTGCCGCGGAAGCGGTACTGACGCATCGGCAAAAGGATTTGGGCGTCGCGCTGGTGAACATCGGAAGCTCAACCACCAGCCTGGCCGTTTTTGAGGAAGGCGATATTATCCATACGGCGATCATTCCGGTTGGCAGCGGACACATTACGAATGATATTGCCATCGGGTTGCGCACTTCTCTGGACGTGGCCGAACAGGTGAAGCTGGAATTTGCCTCTTCCCAGCCGGACGAAGTAAACAAGCGCGACGAGATTAATCTTGGCGACATTTCGCCGAATGAGACCGAAACCGTTTCTCGAAGGCACATTGCTGAAATTACCGAGGCCCGGGTTGAGGAAATTTTCTCGATGACGGATAAAGAATTGAAAAAGATCGAACGAAGCGGATTGCTTCCGGCGGGCATTATCCTTACCGGCGGTGGAGCGAAAATTCCAGGAATAGTCGAAACGGCTAAAAAGACATTTCAGCTCCCGTGCGCGATTGGCGATCCCCAGGGCGTGGTCAGTTCCATCGAAAAGATCTCGGATCCCGCGTATACTACCGCCATTGGCTTGGTGCTTTGGGGCGCGCAGGCAGCTGACAAGGGCCGTGGATTCAGCGGCACCAATTTTTCCACTGTTACAAATGCTACGTCAAAGATGAAAAAGTGGCTGAAATCGTTAATGCCGTAATCCGCGTTGACGCGGGGCAGAGCATTGTGGTAAAGTAGAGAGCGAATCAGTATTCAGTTTTTATCCACGGGATGAAAAACAAGTCTAAGAGAGACTCCGATATCGCGGGTCTCCAAAAAAGGAATTCGTTCATGGAAGTGAAGCCGGCTATCGAAACGTTTGCCAAGATCAAGGTTGTCGGTCTCGGCGGTAGTGGCGGCTCGACGATTAACGAAATGATTCGCGCCAAGATTAAAGGCGTGGAGTTTGTGGCGATCAATACCGACGCGCAGGCCTTGCATCATAACCAGGCAACCACGAAGATCCAGATCGGCAAAACGACCACCCGCGGATTGGGTGCCGGCATGGATGCTGAAGCTGGGCAAAAAGCGGCGGAAGAGAATCAAGACGAAATTTACGACAATCTCAAAGGCGCCGACATGGTGTTTCTGACTTGCGGCCTGGGCGGCGGAACCGGCACGGGGTCGGCTCCAGTGGTGGCCGATATCGCGAAAGATGTTGGCGCACTGACCGTGGCGGTTGTGACTAAGCCTTTTCAGTTTGAAGGAGAAGAGCGCAAACGCATCGCGGAACAAGGCTTCCAACAATTGCAAGAAAAAGTTGACACGATCATCACCATACCGAATGACCGTCTTTTGCAAATTATCGACAAAAAAACTTCGCTAGTTGAAGCGTTCGCGATTGTTGACGACATCCTTCGACAGGGTGTGCAAGGAATTTCCGACTTGATTACCGTGCCTGGACTGGTCAACGTCGACTTTGCTGACGTCAAAGCCATCATGCAAAACGCGGGTTCGGCTCTGATGGGTATCGGACGCGGCAGTGGCGAGAGCCGGGCCGTGGAAGCGGCTAAAACGGCAATAGAAAGTCCGCTTTTGGAGATGTCGATCGAAGGGGCGAAAGGAATTCTGTTTACGGTCACTGGCGGAACTGATTTGGGCATGTTTGAGCTTAACGAAGCGGCCAAGATTATCACTGGCACGGCCGACCCTGACGCCAAGATTATTTTCGGATCGGTGATCAATGAAGAAATGAAGGATGAGGTAAAAATCACCGTTATCGCCACGGGTTTCGGTGAGAAAAAACCCAAGAAAATCCAAAGTGAAACAGTCCTCCCCTTTGCTTCAAAGGAAGAAAAAATGCCAGCCCAGCCTGTACCGTCGCGATTCCCGCGACCGTCTGAGACAAATGTCCGCCCGAGACCGGAGCGTCGAGTGACCCCAGGGGAGCGGGATAAAGAACCGGACCACTCTTCTCCAGGTAAAACCAAAGAAGAGGAAGAGTTGGAAATCCCCGCTTTCATCCGTAAGAAAATGATGTGATCGTGTGTGCGCGGCAGGTGGAAAACCCCCAGGTGAAATATCGAGCGGGGGTCTCTTGTATCAATAATTAGAGCGAATATGAAATTCATCGGGTTTATTGCTCTCATCGCGCTCGCTGCTGTGGCATATTTCGCCGTGACTGCCCGTGACGAGCTCGAAGTCGAAGAGACGGAAGCCGTGGCTGCTTGCCAGGAACTTTGCGAAATCAGACTGGTACAAGGCGAGGATCTTTCTCCTGGTCCCTGTCTCGATGAAGCAGTGATTCCAAACTGGGTTTGTGATGTTGCCCATTCACCCAGAAAATCAGTGGATGATGACCCGGTGAATCAATGCGGCAGTTTCAGAAACAAACGCGCCGCGCACTACATCGAACTTGACGAAAATTGCGACCTCATTCGAACGGATCTTCAATAGCTTTATGACTGAATCACCAAATAATATACAAAATATTCTTATCCGGGCCGTGCTGATCAGCTTCATCGTCGGCGGATTGACCGGAGGAGTGATTGGCGCGATAACGGGGGGGTTATCTCAGGAATATATCGTTCCCTGGTGGCAGGAGAAGGTACTGGGAAAATCGACGTCCAATACGAACACTAGCGGTACGGGTTCGGTCAAGAATGTCACGGTGGAAGAAGAATCGCAGACGATTGCCACAGTGGCGGAAGTGACGCCTGCCATCGGCAGCATCATCGTCAAGCAGAATTTTGACGAAGCGGTTAATTCCACATCGCCGTTTGATTTGTTTTTCGGCACGCCAACGCAGCCCGGCGAGCAAGAAGTAGCTGCGGGAAGCGGTTTTTTGGTCACGGCTGGCGGAATTATACTCACGAATAAACACGTTATCAACGTTTCCGAAGCCGAATACACCTTCATCATGAACGACGGACGGCAGTTTGACGCGGAACTTATTGATGTTGATCCTTTTAATGACGTGGCGGTGCTGCAGATCAGCACGGAAGAGGATTTGCCGTATTTGGAACTTGGGGACTCTGACTCTATCGAGACAGGCCAGACCGTTATCGCTATCGGCAACACCCTCAGCCAATTTCACAATACGGTGACCAAGGGAGTAGTGAGCGGAATCGGTCGGACAATCACGGCCGGCGATAGTCAGGGACAGTCAGAAACAATCGAAGAAGTTATTCAGACGGACGCGGCGATAAACCCCGGAAATTCCGGCGGACCCTTAGTCAATCTCTCCGGCCAGGTGGTGGGTATTAACACGGCCGTCAGCCGTGAAGGTCAGTTGATTGGCTTTGCCATACCGTCCAACGTCATTCGTCCGGTGATAGAAAGCATTCAGGAATCCGGCCGCATCATCCGCCCCTATATCGGCATTCGATACCGCTTGATTACTCCTGAATTTGCCGAGGCTAATGCTTTGTCCGTTGATTACGGCGCCCTGCTTGTGCGCAGCGCGGACAATGAGCTAGCTATCATACCCGGCAGTCCGGGGGATAAAGCCGGTTTGGAAGAAAACGACATTATCTTGTCGATCAATGGCGAGGAGATTAATGAAGGCAACACCTTGTCCCGCATGATGCAGCATTTCAGCGTGGGAGAAATCATCACGTTAAAAATCTTTCATGATGGGGAAGAGCGGGAAGTTGATGTTACCCTCGAAGAATATCCCGAATAACCCATATGAAAGAGCTAATTTCAGAAATTAAGGCACTAGCGGAAAAAATTTCCGCGACCTGGAGGTCGCTTTGACCTCGACCGGAAGAAAACAGGGCTGAAAGCCCTTGAGATTGAGGCGTCTGATCCGGAATTCTGGAATGATCAGAATCACGCCCGCCAGGTTAACCGCCAAATCACCGAGCTTGGGGATGAAATAAACACCTGGGAGAGAATTCGCTCCGAGGTAGACGATTTGCTTCTGCTTGCCCAAGAAGCGGAAAAAGAATCCTCTGCCGACATGGCGGATGAGTTTGTATCTCAGCTGAAGAAACTGCGTGATGAATTTGACCATCTCGAGTTTTACGTATTGCTGAACGGTAAATATGATACGCGGGACGCTATTGTAGCCATTCACGTTGGGACGGGTGGCGTCGAGGCCCAGGACTGGTCGGCCATGCTTTTGCGTATGTATTTGCGCTACTGTGAAAAAAAAGGCTGGACCACAAGGATTTTAGACAAATCGATGGGTGACGAAGCGGGTATTAAAAGCGCTACTTTTGAAGTGGAAGGACGGTACGCCTATGGATATTTGAAGGCTGAGGCTGGCGTTCATCGCTTGGTCCGTTTGTCGCCTTTTGACGCTGACCATCAGCGCCATACTTCTTTCTCTCTAGTGGAAGTATTGCCTCAGCTTGAGGATGTTGAAGAAGTCCAGATCGACCCGAAGGATTTACGCATAGACACATTTATGGCGTCGGGCCACGGCGGCCAGAGCGTCAACACGACCTACTCGGCCGTGCGAATCGTCCATTTACCGACTAAGATTTCGGTCTCCTGTCAAAATGAGCGTTCCCAAATGCAGAATAAAGAGACTGCTATGAAAATTTTGAAAACAAAGCTCCATCAGCTTTACGAAAACGAAAAACAGGAAGAAAAGCAGCGTTTGCGGGGAGAGTATACGTCAGCCGAATGGGGCAATCAAATCCGTTCCTATGTGCTTCATCCCTATCAAATGGTTAAAGACCATCGGACAAAGCATGAAACTCAAGAGACAGAAGCGATTTTGGGCGGAGATATTGAGGCTTTTATTGAAACGTATTTGCGGCAGCAGGTCGGTAAGGCCTAGTTTTTATCCACAAGCATCAATAGAGTTTTTACCTGTCGGAAGAAAATTG